>NZ_JAAHIE010000921.1:0-2231 GCF_010671945.1 Moorena sp. SIO4E2 | reverse complement strand
AGAATGAAGAATTTAGAATTTAGAATTTAGAATTTAGAATTTAGATCCTGTAGGGTGGGCAAAAGGTGAGCACAGATCAGCTGTAGGGAAAACTCTAGGAATTTTGCCCACCAAAAAGTCAGATCTGTAGGGTGGGCAAAAGGTGAGCACAGATCAGCTGTAGGGAAAACTCTAGGAATTTTGCCCACCAAAAAGTCAGATCCTGTAGGGTGGGCAAGGTAATTGGTCAACTTAAGGGCTCTAACCAATTTATTTCCCCTTGCCCACCCTACAAAACTAGCTAAGGCTAAAAATTCATTCTAAATTCTTCATTCTTCATTCTAAATTCTTCATTAGTTAATCCTGGTGGGCAAGGGGATTGGTCAATTTAAGGGATCCAAGCAATTTATTTCCCCTTGCCCACCCTACAAAACTAGCTAAGGCTAAAAATTCATTCTAAATTCTTCATTCTTCATTCTAAATTCTTCATTAGTTAATCCTGGTGGGCAAGGGGATTGGTCAATTTAAGGGATCCAAGCAATTTATTTCCCCTTGCCCACCCTACAAAACTAGCTAAGGCTAAAAATTCATTCTAAATTCTTCATTCTTCATTCTAAATTCTTCATTAGTTAATCCTGGTGGGCAAGGTAATTGGTCAACTTAAGGGATCCAAGCAATTTATTTCCCCTTGCCCACCCTACAAAACTACAAAACTAAATTCTTCATTCTTCATTCTAAATTCTTCATTAGTTAATCCTGGTGGGCAAGGGGATTGGTCAACTTAAGGGCTCTAACCAATTTATTTCCCCTTGCCCACCCTACAAAACTAAATTCTTCATTCTTCATTCTTCATTCTTAATTCTTAATTCTAAATTCTAAATTATTCATTTTTATATTTATACATTTATTGATAAAGTAAACTAAAAGTAAATTCTTAAATTAGATCTGCTCCTCAAGAATGACAAAAAAAGATATACAAGAAAGAACGCTAAAGTTTAGCGTAAGAATAGTCAATCTCTGTAAATTTCTGAGACAAAATGGTGGAACTGGATATGATTTAAGCAAACAATTAATCCGCTCTGGAACAAGTATTGGAGCAAATGTTGAGGAAGCACAAAATGCAGAAAGTAAACGAGACTTTATTCATAAAATGAGTATATCCCTCAAGGAAGCTAGAGAGACCAATTATTGGTTGAAAATCTTAATCGCCACCGAGAAAAACCTAGAACCAAGATTGCTGTCTTTACTCAATGAATCCAACGAATTAATTTCTATTATTCATGCAATTATTAAAAACACTAAGGCTCAAAACTAATTCTATAGCAATTATCAAAGTTATGAGGTACAAATTTCTGGGTTTTAGGGAACAGGGAACAGGGAGCAGGGAAAAGGAAGCAGGAAGCAGGAAGCAGAAAGCAGGTAATAGGTAATAAGCCAACAAAATCTCTGTACCTCATAGCTATGATAAATTCTACATTCTAAATTCTACATTCTAAATTCTACATTCCCAATTCTAAATTCTACATTCCCAATTCTAAATTCTACATTCTAAATTCTACATTATGATAAAAGTTGACACTTTCGAGGGTAAAGGTATCCCCTTTTTCATAGGGATAAAGTACCCAAAACCCTTGCTGATTACGCCTAAAGCACTCTACTCCTATTGTCTCTGACTGGATTAGAACATACTCTTGCAAGGTTTTTAGCTTACGGTATTTGGCAAACTTATTCCCCCGGTCGTATGCCTCTGTAGAGGGTGAGAGCACTTCTACAATTAGACAGGGATACTCAATAAACTGGTTAGACTCTTGATCTCTGGAATCACAAGTTACTACTACATCTGGGTAGTGGTAGGAACGAACTGAAGATATTTTTACCTTCACATCTGCGATATAGACCTCACAGCTACTGTCTTGTAGGTGAGTATTTAGATCACTGGCCAGATTTAAAGCAATCCGGTTGTGGGGTTTCGAGCCTCCAGTCATGGCGAAGACTTCCCCATCACTATACTCGTAACGAATCTCTTGAGTCGGTTCCCACTCCAGGTATTCTTGGGGAGTCATCCGGTAAGGCTGTGGACTGGCAATCATGGTTTTTTGCAATCAATAGACTTCGCGGCAGTTGTCGGGAACAGCGGATCTGGGAACAGGGAACAGTGGACAAGAATTGACGTTACAATTTTCGGACGGACTGTCCCAACACTGGTACTCAAGGTTTAACATGAGGGCAAGCCCGCCCCTAACCCACCCTAC
>NZ_JAAHIE010000920.1:0-2235 GCF_010671945.1 Moorena sp. SIO4E2 | reverse complement strand
CTCCTGAAGGGCGGGGTTTTCACCCGCATCCGTTAGACAGTTAGACTTTTGAGGTTTTTATTCCTCGCGAAGTCCCCTACTCATACCCCTCTATTTTCTAGAGGCTCCTAGTAGGAACAAGCCGCACTGACTTCTGACTTCTGACTTCTGACTTCTGCTATATATACCAAAAAGCTTGAATCACCATCTTGTGCCCACCCTGATCAAGCTGCCTCAATCCCCTAGCTAAAGCTAGGGGCAGCTGTCAACAATAACTATTCCTGTACTGTTACAGATGTTCCCAAAGCCACTCTGTTATACAAAGCTTTGACATCATCATTACGCATCCGGATGCAACCGTGAGACACTGCTTGTCCCACCAGTTCCTCATCATTGGTACCATGAAACCCGATGTAGTTTGTTCCATCACTCCAAAATGCCATCCACCTTGGACCAAGAGGGTTTTCTGGTCCTGGAGCAACGACTTCACCAGTTAGAGGATGCTTCCAAACTGGATTTTGAAGCATCTGTGTCACTTGGAAATTGCCTGTAGGGGTTTCCCAACCAGGCTGACCGATGGCAACTGGATAACTGGCTTCGAGTTTATCTCCTCGATAAACATAAAGACGACGCTCACTTAGTTTAATCACTAAACGAGGGGTATTATTAAAGAATTCTTCTTCTTGCCGCAGATAGTGATTGACTTCTTCGAGAGGCGACGACAATTCTGGTGTTTCAAGCCTTGGCAGAAAGCTTTCATACTGAATTTTTTTCCAGTTAGTTACACTAGTATTGGTTAGATCAGCGGCGGCGGTGGCTACCTCTGCGTAGAATAACGGGATAGCTACACCTAAGCCGCACACAATTAAGTGTTGGGTGGAAAGTTTTCCGTTCACGATTTCCTCTTAGCTATTTGATATTTTATGTGCATATTTTAATTGATCATGTTTTGTTCACTGTTGAGCGTTGACTGTTGACGGTTCTACAGCTGCAGGGCTTTGATCTAAACACCCATGATCTAAACACCCATGATCTATAGCGTTTCTCACAGTTATGAGGTACAGTATTCTTTGAAGCTGATTCCCTGTTAGGTGCGCTCTTACCATTAAGAATTAAATTCGCCACGGGTCGCACCTCTTGATGCAGCGCATCCCTATTACTATTACCTATTACTATTACCTATTACCTATTACCTATTACCTATTACCTAAAATCCCGAAATTGTGTACCTCATAGCTATGATAATTGCTATAAACACCCATGATCTAAACACCCATGATCTAAACACCCATAGCTATCGGACTTTATCCTTTAGAGGTTGCTGAACTAAGGAACTGACTCAAACATAGTTGGGTCAGTTATAGCGTTTCTCACTCCTTATCAGGTACATTCAATTTTATTACCCCGACTCCCCACTCCCTCGGTGCGCTTGACCCGTAATTAAATTCGCCACGGGTCGCACCGCTCCCTACTCCCTAATCCCTAATCCCTAAAACCAAGATAGATTTCAAACTGACTGCTTAATGTTAAGTTGTGACAGCTCACTGGGGGCTAATGCGCCTTTTTCAGTAATAATGGCAGTGATTAACTCCGCTGGAGTTACATCAAAAGCTGGGTTATAAAATTCCACTTTAGGAGGACAAATCACTGTCTCCCCAATCTGATAAATTTCTGAGGGGTGACGTTCTTCAATGGGAATCTCTTCGCCAGTAGATAGCTGAAAATCAATGGTTGAGATCGGAGCAGCCACAAAGAAAGGTATCTGATGAGCTTGAGCAATCAGAGCTACACTATAGGTACCAATTTTGTTAGCCGTATCCCCATTGGCAGCAATGCGATCAGCTCCCACTACAACCGCATCAATTAGCCCTTGTTTCATACAATGGGCGGCCATGCTATCGGTAATTAAAGTAACCGGAATACCTTCTTCGACGCATTCCCAGGTCGTTAACCTAGCACCTTGCAAGCGGGGGCGGGTTTCGTCAGCATATAATCTGGCTAATCGCCCATCCCGCCAGGCCGAACGCACCACTCCCAAGGCAGTACCATACCCAGCTGTTGCCAACGCTCCTGCATTACAATGGGTCAGAAGACAGAGTTTGTCGGGGGTTGTCGGTAATACTTCTAATCCGCGATCGCCTATAGCTTGACAGGTTTGTAAATCCTCCAGCTGAATTTGTTTAGCTGTTTCAAGTAAGGAAGCTTTAATCTCTTCTACTGTCCCGATCGTTTCATAGGCATTTTTAAGCATCCGCA
>NZ_JAAHIE010000092.1:8042-19503 GCF_010671945.1 Moorena sp. SIO4E2 | reverse complement strand
CAAATGGCTTATATAGGCCTTTCGGAATGCATTCACGGGCCTATCAAGCTCCTCGTTTTTGCCAGTGTGATTCGATGTGGTATTATAAAAAGGTCTGTCTCCGTAATTATTGTGATAACGCCAGATTCTAATATTGATGTATCAAATTTTTCAGGCTTCCTGCCTCAAAAAATCTGTATCAAGTGCTAGTTTTTGCACTCCGATCTCCGCTGATGCGCACTGGTTGGCTTGATCACGATTGGAATTGGCGATATCCAGATAGCTTGGACTGAATTACCCTAAACTTCTTACAAACATTTAAGATGCTAACAGAACAAGACATTGATCAATGCTTGAAGATGCTGGATGGCATCTATAGTTTATCCGAACCGGAAAGATTAGAGAGGATTGACAAATTTGTTAAATCTACGCTGTCTATTACTCCAGATATCTACAGCCCAAAAAACTTAAAATACTTGTTTTCCTATCCCGACCCTATCGGTGTTTTTGCCGATTTCGTGTCTAACTACATTAATTCTAATATTCATACTGAAGAATGTTCGCCAATTTTTACTCGTTGTGAAGTAGAAATGGTAGAAACTCTCCTGCCGTTAGTGGGTTATCCTGAAGGCGATGGTATCTTTTATCCGGGTGGTACCTTATCTAATTTGGCATCTGTATTCTTAGCAGTACAAAGAGCAAAAGTTAATTTAGGACAATCAGTCATTCTGGTTTCCGAACATTCTCATTACTCTATCAGTAAAGCTGCTAAGATTTGTGGGATTCAACATATTATCAATGTTAAAACAAGCACAAAAGGAGTCGTTGATCGAGAACATTTACGAGAATTAGTCAGCAAAATTAAAGCTGATAATCTCAATCTAATTTACTTTGCTTGTGTTCTGGGTTCGACTACCTTGGGAACTTTCGATCCGGTAGAAGAAATACTGGAAATATTCCAAGAATTCGCGATTCAACCTTGGATTCATCTTGATGCAGCTTGGGGAGGCGGGGTTTACTTTAGTGAAGATGCAGCGTTTTCTAGAAAACTGAGTTCTTTGTCAGATTCAATTGTATTAGACTTTCATAAATTTCTTTCAGCCCCTCTATTATGCTCAGTCTTACTGGTGAAAGACAAATCTGTTTTAGTGGATGAAGTAATCGCACATAATCCTAATTCTCCATTTAACAGCAACCAGAATAGAAAATATAGTCTCAGCATCAAGTCTTTACAATGTTCCCGAGAAGCCTATGCCTTTAAGCTTTGGTTGATGTTCAAACATCATGGTCTTGAACATTTTCAAAATTTAATTCAAAAATACTATAAAAATCGTAAAGAATTCAGGAAACAACTTTCGGATCGGGTTTTATATGTCGTCGAACCCCAGTATTTTAACCTCTGTTTCTGGTTTATTCCTGAAGAAATGGAAGTGAAGGAAACCATCACAGATTACACGGCGGCAGAAATTGATAAAATCGATCAACTTAATCTCGCTATCTATGATCAAGTAGTCCAGGATGACTTTATCAAAGTCAGTTCGTCTAGTTTTAATAATCTTCCGGCATTTATTCGGATAATTGTACATCATGGAAATCTGACAACAGATATCATTTCTGAAATTGTTGCTTATTTATATAAAATCTATGAATCTTTTGGATAAAGTCGTTGTCTAAGTCTAATCTAGAAGTCCAAAATTACAGGAAATTACAGGAGGATTAGAGAATGGGCAGAGTCAGAAAGCATGAATCCTACACCAACTCAATTCTAACACCCATTTATCAAAATACAGCCTACTTTTATGACGATCATGAAACTTATGTTAAAGCCTTACACGAAGGATCGCTCACAAAAGGCCGTTATGGCAGGTATCATAATCCGAATTGGGAAGAAGTAGAGGGAATTTTAGCCCAACTCGATAAGGCTGAAGATTGCTTACTATTTCCCAGTGGAATGAGTGCGATTTACAGCACTTTAATGGCATTCGCCAAATCTCAAAGCTGTTTCGCAACAACTTGCTATCTCTATAAAAACACAAGACGTGTTTTTGAGAATCTTGAGAAACTGGGGTTCAAAACTTTGATTTTGGATAATTCGGATCTATCTGAGTTGATGAGAACACTTGATCAAGTCAGTCAAGATATTAATATTCTTTTCCTAGAACTTCCCTCTAACCCTCATCTTTACCTGGCAGATATTGAAAAAATCAAAGAGTTGTTAGAACCCGATACGCTTCTGGTTGTCGATAGTACCTTTGCCAGTCCCTATAATTTTCAACCCTGTTTATGGGGGGCAGATTTAGTGATTCATAGTTGTACTAAATATCTCAATGGTCATGCTGATGTGGTACTGGGAAGTGTTGCTGGGAAAAAGGAAGCGATCGCTCAAATTAGAAATTTCAGAAATATCAATGGAGTTATTCCTAGCCCTCGGGATGTGTTTACATTGGGTCAACACTTGAAAACCTTTCAGTTGAGAATGGAGTCTTTAAATGCTTCAGGGCAAAAACTGACTGAGTTTTTAAATTCCCATGATTTGGTTTCCAAGGTCTATTATTTGGGCTTAGATTCTCATCCTCATCGAGAACTCTCCAAGAAATATTTTACTAATGGGTATGGTGGTGTTGTGACCTTTGAACTCAAACTTTCAAAACGTGAGACATCAGAATTCATTGACAACTTAAAAATTCCATATATTGCTTCTAACTTTGGTTCAGCGGAAACCTATATCGAACAGCTTGCTCCCTTTACCTACTACTATTTATCCGACCAGGATAGAAAATCATTAAATATTACGGATAGTCTGATTCGACTCTCCATCGGCTTTAATGATCCAGTCGATAGTATCATTGAGGATCTCGATTGTAGTCTTGCTCGATATATCCCTACGGAAATACATTAGACTTCGCGGCAGTTGTCGGGAACAGGGAACAGGGAACAGGGAACAGGGAACAGTGGACAAGAATTGAGGTAAACACTATCAGAAAAATACTTTTGCGCATAGGTCTATTAGAGTATCTTGTTTCTGTACTCTATTTCCTTTGGCCTTACCCCCGATTATATTATCCTAATCTAAATGGAACCCTGCCAAATGCAATCACTTAACTGCTGAATTTCTTGGAATCGAACATCCTGACTGATAAAGAATATTCCCACAAATAAGGTCAAATATTGACTCAAACAAGCAGAAAAACCAGCTCCAATACTGCCCCAATGCCATTTAATAATGGAAAAATAATCAAAGATTATATTGCCTAAATTGCCAATGATTGTTATCACTAGCACCTTACCACTCATCTCTTTTCCTAATAACCAACCGATCACGACTAAGTTAAGTGCCACTGCGGGAGCACCCCAAATACGGGCATTAAAATAAGCAATACCAGAAGATTTAACGTCATCAGGAGCATCGAGTATAAGAAACCAAATTTTCTCGATAGGATATTGTAAAATAACAATTAATACACCCAGTACCAACGCTATCAATCCATTGCGTAAACCCAATAATAACATGGCTTCGCGGTCATCTTTGCCTACAGCTTGAGCCGTCGCTCCCGTTCCATCCGCAAGAAGTGTAAAAGTCGGTAAAGATAGGTAAACAAAACCGTTGCGACTGCAACTCCTGCTAAGTGACGAATTTCTGGCAGATGTCCCAGGAAAGCCACGCTGACTAAGCCCGATAAGGGAATCATGATATTGGAGAGAGGTAAGCATTCAGCTCTCAGCTCTCAGCTCTCAGCTCTCAGCTCTCAGCTCTCAGCTCTCAGCTTTCAGCTCTCAGCTTTTGAATAAAACAGGTAACCATTTGTCTAATCTGAGTTACGTCTGTTGAGCACTGACCCCTGACAGCTGACGGCTGACCACTGACCACTGACAGCTGACGGCTGACCACTGACCGGTGAATACTTACGGAGAGAGTATTAATGACCGCAAGCCTGTAGAAGCGGGGGATAAGACTGTCTGAGTTTAAGCGGGCAAGTTTCATCGGCTCAAATATCAACTTTATTGGTATTTTTAATAGTAAATTTTAACAAAAATCAAGCTTAATTTTAAAAATTTTTATGGGATTTCAAAAGTTCCACTTTCTGTGAAACACAGGATAGAGAGACAACTCAGATCAAGAACAATTCTGATAGCTGGTCAGCTACCTAAAAAGGGAAGCTAAAAGCCCCGTCTCTTTAGAGCGGGGTGCTGATGTTCAGCGAATTTCAAATAGAGCGCATGGTCAGAGATTTTGCTAAGGTTTGATAGCTGGCAGGATGACCTGCAAAATATCCCGAGAGATAATACCTGGCAGGTTCATAATGATTTTCAGCCGTGAACGGAGCAAAAAATTGATCACTAACCAAATCTTTTCTGACAAAAAATGCATTAACACCCGATAAGTTACAGCCCACAAGATAATACCCTTTTTTATCTAGATTGACCTCAAAAAACTTCAATGAAGCCCCAAAACAATCATCTTTTTCCCATCTGTGTGTGGCATCATAGTCCATACAATATAAAATGGGTGGTGTGAACTTGGCATTATATTCAACGACAATCACTCTGGGACTTATACAGGTGATTGAATCAATAATATGATAGTCATTACCATCAATATCGACTGATAATATATCGATTTCATCAGCATCTATATTGGCAGAAATTAATTCGTTAATATTCTCTTTTGTAATAAAGGATTCAACGATTTTTAACTGACCATTTTCTATGACTTTATGAAAATATTTTCTAATTTTATTTACCGAACTAGACGACGCATCGATCCATAGACCTTGCCAATGATCAAAAAGCAGGGCAAGGGTATTGTTTTCTAAGCCATTGCCAATGCCAAATTCAACAAAGATTTGATTCGTGACACCAATCCTGTTAAAGATTTCTCTAATAATGCCATCTTCATCACTTTGGGAATAAACCTTACTACCAAAAGCAATTAAACCCTGAGGATTTTGATAGCGTTCACTTGTCCTTAAACGTTCTATTTCTTGAATAATCGGAATCTGTTTAATCCGGTTACGAATTGTTAATTCATAGCCGATATCCTGGATAATAGGCTTAATCAATTTTTGTAGTCTTTGGAGTGGCATAAACCGATTGTTTTCATACAATAACTAACGACTTTTCGGTCAACAGGTTGTTTGAAGACCATTGTTGACCTCCTCCCGACGCCAACGTTTCACTTTTGGCGCGGGATTCCCAAACTTGTTGATGTCTCGGTCATGGTGAGTCCTATATACCGGGAGGTGACCTGCTGCCATCCCAGATGAACCCGAATCCATTTAGATTTCCAATCTTTAGTGTGTGCTAGAGACTTCAGTCATGCGAGGATTCCAACGAGAACGCAACTCTTCGATATGCATATTCTCTCTGTTCTTTTTGAGATGTCGAGGGCTACTTTCAAAAGATAAAGAAGATGGCAGCGGATCTGACCCATACTCAGCTTGAATAAAGGATTCTAACTCTGTATAGGACGGAGAAAAGCTTTCTTGAGTCGGCTGGGATACCGTCGATTGATATCGCCGTAATGTCGCAGAAAACAAACCCGTACCATCATCAAAAAACCGTTCAGTGGTTGCCCCATAGCGTTCATAGGGATGAAAAGCCAGATGATCTGGGGCTTGAGCTGCCACCCAGGAAACGTAAGACCAATATTCACTAAAGGTGCCAAATTTCAGCGCAGATCGCATCATCAGCAACAACCAATGGTCATCCGATTGAAAGTAGTTGCTCACCTGACACTTAAAGGACTTAAGGTGCTCTTGTTTAAACCACATATGATGGGGAATAAAAGTGCCTTCAGGGTCTGTTAGGGGTTCAACCCCCAACACCGAGCGAATCCATTCTGCCCAAGTGGAGACAATGCTCGCATTGCCCCACTGATTGTGCTGAAGTAGGGCAAACGTATGCTGTTGGGTTTGGTTCTCCTCACAAATCAGCGGCCAAGTCGCAACCGGAAGTAGGTCACTATCCCAGACAACATACCATTCACTTAAGTCATCAATTCCCTCACCAGCACCCAGTTTTAAGAGTTGCTGATAGAACCAGCCTGGAGTATAAAGGGATTCCCCGAGTTCCAGTTCAGCACAAATTCTGTCTTTTGTCAGACCACTCTTTTGAAAGAAGGTTTCCTCAGAATGGGTATAAAGGGGAGCCACTTCCCAACCCTGAGACACCTGTTGTAGTGATCGCGCCTCTGGCTCAGGTGAAATCACATGGATACTGCGAGGTTTGTAATGGGTTGTAATTCCCTCAAGCACACCCCGCGTGTTCCAGCGCAACTGATAGAGAGGAATCACAAAGTCGAAGATTTCTTGTGACATAGCGTTTAACTCCGAATTTATCTAGACTATCAACAATAAAAATATCATCTTAATCGAGCAAGGAGTCAGTGTTAGTTTAGGATGTTAAGGTCTCTTGCCGTTATTAACATCTAAGCTGAACAAGTACCTCAGAACCCCATTCAGAATTGATCATTCATCACTTATCATTCATATGGGCTAGCAGTGGAACCTCTGCTATTGCGACTGGTTGAGCAGAACTTAGCTAAAGCTAGACTTTAAGTCGCCTTCAACCCCATTCATAATTTATAATTAATCATTCAATAATTCAATTATAATAATCCCACAATTGCCAACAGTGTTGTATCCTGAAACAGACTAATAAACTGACCGACAATCGATGGAATCGATATTTTAAAAGCTTGAGGTAAAACAATCAATCCTAAAGTGAACGGGGTATTCAAACCTAGGGCTTTAGAAGCTTCTACTTGACCTCTCGGTATGGCTTGGATTCCACCCCGCACCTTTTCTGCTAGATCAGCTGAACTAAATATTGTTAATCCTACAATTGCCCGTAATACCCGATCCGGTCGCATTCCTTTGGGTAAAAATAAGGGCAGTAAAACTTGTCCTATAAATAAGCTGATATGCATTTAAATTGGTTATTACCTATTCCCTTTTGGGAAACTCAATTGCTACATCGCTTACCTTAAGGGAGTTTGAGTCTCAAAGTAGTACAAATGAACAGAGTAACTTCAGTCAAAAAACTTTTATCTGTAGTTTTTGATACTAATTTAGATGAGCTTACCCTGGTTCAACCCGTCAAATTTATGATATAGCAGTTCTCATACTCATGAGCGACATTGCTTATCCCTTTAAGGCAAAAGGCAAAAGGCAAAAGGCAATAGTAAAGAGGGTTTTAAGGTAATCAGTCTCAAAGACTAGTGTACCTCATAACTGCGAGAAACGCTATAATTGCGTTACATATCTTTGTTAAAATTTAGATTGCTTTACATTAAGTCTAGGTTACTTGTTACTTGTCAAGTAAGAAATAACAAGTAAAACAAGTAACCAAGTAACAAGTCACAAGTAACGATTTCCATGGTTTACCAAAGATGTCTCCACCAAGGAATAGGCTTAACATCAGGAAAATCGATTTTATTGCGGATTTCATCAATATCCCATCCAGTCAACTCAGCTAAGGTTTGAGCTTCCTGTTTCAATCGTCGATTTAAGGATTGTTGATAGTCAACTCCTGCGCTACAGCTCATCTTCCCAGTAAAGGGATGACGAAGGATATATCGTCCCTGAAACAATTCACGGTTTGACGTTTCCTGGAACATCAAATCTTCTGGGAACGTATCACGGGTATAGCGAACATGGAGGCGAGTGATATAAACATTATTGGGTCTTCTATTGGTTCTTCCTGAGTTTAGCCAAAAGACACCTGATTTCCGGAGTTCTTCCCGATTGAGGGGATTAGCTGAACATGGGTCACAACTAGCCATATCCCAAGCATATTCAAGAAAAGCCACTTTTTTACCTTCACCCTCGTAAGCAGTTTGGAACATAGCAGTGTAGAAATCACCAAACTCTGCTTTGACAAATACTGGAATTTCAGTATTAGAAGGAATCTTCACAGTGCGGTAGTTTGTAATTTCAGCCTGACCTCGGGGTGATAACACATACACAATCAGGTCTTGCTCACCCGTAGCATTCATCATTCCTAAGCGAATGGGCAGCATAAATCGGGGAGACTCGTAAGCCATCTGGAGGGGTCGCAACCGTTGGTAGGCAGTTTTGTCAAATTCGTGCAGATTCACATTGGGGGGGTCAAATTCGTGCAGATTCACATTGGGGGGGTCAAATTCCTCCAGATTGACTTTGGCAACGAAAAATTTCATATTCTGGCGGATGTAGGGTCGCAATAACCGATTTGCTCCCCGTGGAATTTTGTAACCGTTGCGTCTGAGCCAGGTTTCTAAACCTCTAGAGTCCTTAGCACTGAGGATAAGAATGTTATATTCTCCAACTGAGAAGCGCTCCTCTACCGTGACACCTAAACTACGATCATAAGCATCCGCTCCCCTTGTGCCACCTGGACGACCTAGGTCTGCTGGCGCACTTTCGAGATACCTTCGGTTATCGGCACAGGGGTTTGGGTCAAAATATTCCACTAGTCGAGGTGCACTAAACTGATCGAGGCCTTCAATAATCTTAGGGTCACCTACATTCACCTGTTCTCGCTGAAGCACCACAGGAACTGGGACAACCATGGCAAAGTCTTTAACATCCCCTTGATAGTCATTTGCCATGGTTAAAACAGTGCGATCGCCATCCCGAGCAATTACCACTTGAGACGTCTGGTTATATAGTTTAGTATCAGCTTTGGCCACATAAAACCCACAAAAACCCCAAGCTTTTTGAGCCAACCCTAAACTCACTAAAACCGTTATAATAATAGTACTTATAACCCGAATAATTTTCATTTTTATAAGCTTAATTCACGTCATTTAATAGGTGCGACCCGTGGCGAATTTAATAATTAGATGCGGAAAGCGCACCTAAGATTCACTATCATGCCAGGAAAATCTTGTAGATGACCAAATAAAATCCAAAATTACGGTCAAAGGGGATAGGGCAAACAACGCCCAGAAAATAGCAGTAGGCATGAAGAATTGATTGCGCAATATAAAAGTGAGTAACGCAATACACACCGCCCATAGCAATCGACTAATCGGTGCATTGGGGATTGAGCGAGGGTCGGTTAGCATAAATAGGGCAAATAGTAACAAAGACCCACTCATCAAGCGATGGCAAAATACATCCCAACTCCAGCCAAGCCAGACATTTCTAATCCCTTCTAAAACGGCATAAGCACCCAAAAACGCTGCCGTTGTATCCCATCGTCCTACCCGTTTTAACACCATACTGCCAGTACCAGCAAATAATAGAGCATACCAACCATCATCCCCCCACTGTCCGGGAGAAACCCAAGCATCATTGCTTAGGATAAGAACAGCAATAATTCCGAAATTGGCTGGATTAAAAAAATGCTTGCCCTCTACTCGGAAAATAAATTTACTCAAAATTCCTAGGGAGCCAGCTAAAACCATAGTGCTATAGTTATCAGCACGCAGCAGCAGACTCAAGCTTAAGGCTGTAATCATAGCACTTTTTAGGGAAGGGGGTTTGGGAGAACTGGCGAAAGTAGCATCATTATCCTGGGGGCAATTTGATTTTTTTGTCAGCAGATTAAGAATTGTTTCTAAGGTTTGAATTTTGCACCATTCAAGGCTAGTTTGGAAATAGGGTTTGGGATTAAAACTCAAAGGGAGGCCAAGGAAAGGGAGGCCAAAGAAAGAGAGGCCAAGCTCCCCAGAGTTTTTGATTGCGGATCTGTGTTTGGGGTTTGACCAAAGAAATGCTGCTAACCACTGAGTTAGTAGACAGCTTGCGATTACAACTAGAATCAAGTCTGGTCTTAGTGTCCAGTCCCGAGTGCTGATGCCCAAGACTAGGAAGATGGAGAGAAACAGAATTTGATGGTTTCGGGGGTCTTGTTGCCACATTATCTACGCATTCTGATCCGACTGTTAAAGTAATCAGGGCGCTCTTTATGGATCAGGTTTAACACAAAAAAACACGCTAACTCTACGAAGACTACTGCAAGAGCTATCAGGCAATGTTTACCCGCTACCAACACCAGGCTACGGGAGCGATCGCACCATTCTTGATGCAGTCGCTCATGGGGGAAACCCCCAAGACCGCGCTGCATCGCTACTGTGCAAATGCTCTTTTTGACTGGTTCTGCACAGGTACTGGATTTGGGCAAGCTAATTTAGACCAACAATCAGCAGAGAGTTTCTGGCTGGTGATTATCATAGCCTACCCAATCAATGTAAAGTTTCGTAACTGACTGCATAAACTCCTGAACTGGGTCTGAGAAGTCTACAGAGGGAATTGGGAAAGCGCTCAAACCAAATCCAAGTAGGTAAATAATTATGGCAGATTTTAACAAAGACGGTTTTGACGACTTAGTAGTAGGTGCCCCTGGTGAAGCCCCGGGGTCGGCTCCCAAGTCGGGGTTTGCCTTTGTGTTTAATGGTTCCCAGAACGGACTGGTCGCCAGGCAAGGGCTGGGTCAGGCAGGACTCGGAGCTAATGAAGCTGGTGATCGGTTTGGTGAATCCTTAGCAGTGGGAGACTTCAACGGCGACGGTTTTGACGACTTAGTGGTTGGGGCCCCTGGTGAAGCCCCGGGGTCGGCTCCCAAATCCGGGTTTGCCTTTGTGTTTAATGGTTCCCAGAACGGACTGGTTGCCAGCCAAGGGCTGAGTCAGGCAGGACTTGGAGCCAATGAGGCTGATGATCGGTTTGGTGAATCCTTAGCAGTGGGAGACTTCAACGGCGACGGTTTTGACGACTTAGTGGTTGGGGCTCCTGGTGAAGCCCCGGGGTCGGCTCCCAAGTCGGGGTTTGCCTTTGTGTTTAATGGTTCCCAGAACGGACTGGTCGCCAGCCAAGGGCTGGATCAGGCAGGACTTGGAGCCAATGAGGCTGATGATCGGTTTGGTGAATCCTTAGCAGTGGGAGACTTTAACGGTGACGGTTTTGACGACTTAGTGGTTGGGGCTCCTGGTGAAGCCCCGGGGTCGGCTCCCAAGTCGGGGTTTGCCTTTGTGTTTAATGGTTCCCAGAACGGACTTGTCGCCAGCCAAGGGCTGAGTCAGGCAGGACTGGGAGCCAATGAGGCTGATGATCGGTTTGGTGAATCCTTAGCAGTGGGAGACTTCAACGGCGACGGTTTTGACGACTTAGTAGTTGGTGCCCCTGGTGAAGCCCCGGGGTCGGCTCCCAAGTCGGGGTTTGCCTTTGTGTTTAATGGTTCCCAGAACGGACTGGTCGCCAGCCAAGGGCTGAGTCAGGCAGGACTGGGAGCCAATGAGGCTGGTGATCGGTTTGGTGAATCCTTAGCAGTGGGAGACTTCAACGGCGACGGTTTTGACGACTTAGTAGTTGGTGCCCCTGGTGAAGCCCCGGGGTCGGCTCCCAAGTCGGGGTTTGCCTTTGTGTTTAATGGTTCCCAGAACGGACTGGTCGCCAGCCAAGGGCTGAGTCAGGCAGGACTGGGAGCCAATGAGGCTGGTGATCGGTTTGGTGAATCCTTAGCAGTGGGAGACTTCAACGGCGACGGTTTTGACGAC
>NZ_JAAHIE010000092.1:0-7942 GCF_010671945.1 Moorena sp. SIO4E2 | reverse complement strand
TGGTTCCCAGAACGGACTGGTCGCCAGCCAAGGGCTGAGTCAGGCAGGACTGGGAGCCAATGAGGCTGGTGATCGGTTTGGTGAATCCTTAGCAGTGGGAGACTTCAACGGCGACGGTTTTGACGACCTAGGGGTTGGAGCCCCTGGTGAAGCTCCTGGGTCTGATCCCAAGTCCGGGTTTGCCTTTATCTTTCATGGCTCCGCTAACGGATTGGTACCTAGCCAAGGACTGGATCAGGCAGGTCTAGGAGCAAATGAAGCCGGTGATCTGTTTGGTGCTGCACTTGCCTAGCACTTCCCTCTGAATTTTCGACGTTGCTGAAGTAAGAAATGATATCAAGTATAGTCGGGTCATTTATCAGTGGTCAGTTACCCATTCCCCATTCCCCACTCCCCTCAATTATTCCATTAATCATCAACGCCGAATTATCTAGGTTATGCATTAAGCAAATCTCGGCTAGATCGCCCGATCATTCCCAGCCTGGGGTGAGGCTAAAGTTCTCTATTAGCTTGAGCCTCGCCCATTCTAATTAACCATTTTAATTAACTGTAATTAGCCAAAATTTGACGAATTTGAGCATCAATAGTCTCTGGTTTCTCAACCATCGCCATATGTCCACATTCAGCAATTTCAATCACATTGTCCCCACAGGATTGAAAGAGACTGTGAAAACTAGCAAGATGGCGCACATATTTGGGTTCCATTACCTTATCCTTAGTACCAGCAATGAAATAAACAGGTTGTTTGAGTCGGGAAACTACCTGAGGTAAGCGATGCACCTCCGCTTCTGTGGTAGAATCTAATAAGGTTCTCAATGCAGCTTCTGCGTTAGCAGTAACAAAATCAATAACCCGTTGACGTCCCCATTTCCGGGCAATAGGGCGCGCTACCTGAGCCCTGGTAAACAGTAAGTCCAGTAAAGGGACATAACACAACCAACGGGGACGCCGTTTTCCCAACTGCTGACCAGCCACCCGAAACCGCTCAAATTCTTCTTTCAGATAAATCCCACCACCAGCATTAAGACAGATTACCCCTTGAATCCTCTGAGGCAGCAAATAGGCACCCCATAGAGCAATGCTACCCCCTAGGGAATGACCAACCAACCAAGCCGGCTCGATTCCCAGTTTTTCTAGCAGGATGCCCAAGTCCTGAGCATAGGCAGCTAAGCTATAGCGGTCAGTGGATGAAGCAGCAGTCTCAGGAAATGGTGATTCCGAGTCCCGGTTCGATGTTGAGCTTTGAGTGTTATGAATTTGGGACTGGGATTCACCGAATCCCCGCAGGTCATAAATCAGACACTGATACTGCTGTGACAACCTATAAATTAGAGGTTGCCAATAGCTACGGCTTAACAGCCAGCCGTGGATGAAAACCAGAACAGGACAGGATGATTGAGTAGGAGGTGTTAATTCGTAAGTATGGGATACTCCTAGGATGTTAATGCTTGCCATACCTTGATCTTATCGAAGAATTAACAGGATAGGAAATTAGTCAGTGATTTTAATCACATCTTGTTTGTCTTTACTTGAAAAGTAGGCAGGATGACGGACTTAGCCACCAATAGCCTTAAAACCCGGTTTCTGGTTATATATCAAAGGCTGAAATCGTAGTAATTACCTTAAGAAACTGGGTTTGCGGCATAAGTCCTTAGGTGCGCTTTCCCCATTAAGAATTAAATTCTGGCTTTGGTGGGCTTTCCAATGGGCGAGTAAATCGCCCTTGGGTCGCACTTTCGGGTCTCACCTGTGCTTGTCACCCAATGATAACTAAAACACTTGACCTAGTAATCGCCTCCGAATGCTTTCAGCAATTTTTTGACCTAAATAATCGGGAATCAAGTTTCCGTTAGGACCTAGTAGGTAAAGAATCAGTCGGGTTCGTCCCCGCCACACCAGCAAGTTGGCATTGACCACCAGTAAATCCTCTTGCCAGATGGCATACATAACTTTGTAAAATAATCCAGGTTGGTTATTGGCCTCAATTAACAGCGCTGGTAGATGAAACACTGGGTCTACATAAAATTCTGTTTCTACCTGCTTCAAGCCAGCATCGAGATTAAATTCCACTGCCAGCATTTGTTCCACCTCAAAGCGCCCTGCCAAAGCCTCCCTCAGGGCACGGCAGACATTTTCTGAGGTTTTGTAGGTCAGCGCTTTCCGGTCACGAGACACCACTAGTTTCATAAACACCAGCATTGGGGGACTAATTTGACCATAAAGACTGAGACTGTGGATAGTCAGTCCATAGGCAGTCAGAACGCCAAAAATGTCACTGAGCAGAAAAGACTCATTGCGGTAAGCAAAGTGCAGGACACTTTTTGAGCCTTCCGGTTTGATCTCAATTACAGCATGTTGGGTTTTATAGAGTCGGTAAGCCAGTTTGAGGTTGTGCAGTTGGATCTCACTACTGACAAACTGTTCATAGAACTTAGGAAACGCTCGGTTGAAGCGTTTCAGGATTTCTTGTTGGGATGATTTCCAACCCACAGTGATCGATAGGGGTAGGTGGCTATTCTTGTTTATCAAAAGGTGCGACCCGTGGCGAATTTAATTTGCCAAGGTCAAGCGCACCTAAGCTTTTTGAGTTAACACAACCCCGTCAGCTTCTAGGGGGACTTACAAAAATACTGATAAAAGAGCCTTAAATGTATATATAGATAGAGTTTAACATTGAGGTGCGACCCAAGGGCGATTTACTCGCCCATTGGAAAGCGCACCTTGATTTGCTTGATTTCTTGATATATATGGGTTGGAGCCCCCAGCCAACAACAAGGGCGGATCTGATTCATTTCTGAGCAATCCTGCTGATTAGCCTAGTCTAACTAATCTTCCCCAACTTCCCCACCTTCGGTACCTTCCTAGCCTGAAACAGCTGTGCCCCCTCCGACGCGAGAATCTTACCCAAGCAACTTCAAAGAGCGCGAGCCTTGAGGGAATGCTAGGATGGGAATTTGGATAGGAGGCTTAATTGTGGTATTATCATTTGCACAAAGAATTAGTTTCAGATCAAGGTAGGTCGGGTATGATAGTTTTCCTGGTGGAGTAAAACCATATAGATCAAATATCACTTTCTGTTTTTTAAAACATTTAAGTCTGGCTCTGGTTGACCGAGACCCAGAACGTCTGAGCCGTCAGGGAAAGAAGACCATTACCAGTCCAAGTAGCTCACAATTATGATAACGCCACTGTCACACCTGCATGGGTTTTTGGAAAAGCTTCTTTAGCAGTTCTGATACTGCTTTGCCTCAAACACGATCTGAAGGAGATACCGTAGAAGGTGTCAAATATCGCACCGACGGTACCTCACGGGTATTTTTCAGTACAACACGGGAAATTGACCTGTACGAATTGGAAGAACTTTGTGATGCTGTTGGTTGGTCTCGGCGTCCTCTGCGCAAAGTTAAGAAAGCCATTCAGCATAGCTTTTTGGTTACTTCTATGTGGTACCAGCGAGGTAACACGAGGCGCTTAATTGGCTTTGCCCGTGCCACTTCTGATCATGCTTTCAATGCCACAATCTGGGATGTAGTAGTTCATCCAGATTTCCAAGCCAAGGGACTAGGTAAAGCTTTGATGAGATATATGATCAAAAAATTGCGCAGCCAAGATATTAGCAATATCACCCTATTTGCCGATCCTCAAGTGGTAAGTTTTTACCGTAAAATGGGATTTATGCCTGACCCAGAAGGTATTAAAGGCATGTTTTGGTATCCAGATTAATCTAGAGTACACACAAAATGCCAAAAGTGAGTTATACTGGTTATACTGCTTAGAGGTAGCATCCGGGATGTAGCGCAGCTTGGTAGCGCGCCTGCTTTGGGAGCAGGATGTCGCAGGTTCAAATCCTGTCATCCCGATTGGAAATCGATCAATCAATAAGTCTAATCAGTCAAGACACCAGGGTAAAGTCAGTGAAACTTGATAATAGTCAGGTGCAGAGCCATGAAACGCCGCTGATCAGCTAAGTTAACATGCCACGTCAAGCTATGATCGACAAGAATGAATTTAATCTCTGCCTCTACTAGAGGTTAGTAAGTTGCGTTCAGATCTCTCAGTGAGCAGGGTATTCTAGTTGTAACAGGCTCTTCTTCGTTAAAATTCGAGGTAATTTCTATGAAATCATTGTTCCGTTGGGGCACAACATTAAGTTTAGTAGGGAGTGCCTTACTAGGCTCAGTGAGTGCGGAAAATTTAGCGGCACTGGCTCTGACCGAAGAGCAGGTAAGAGAAAAGTTGACACCTGTACCTGTATTTGCAGTTACTGATACTAAAGGTTCGCCACTAGTAGCCTCAATTCCAGATCAGCAAGATCAAAAGAAGACTACCTCAGTGGCAGGTGTGTTTATTAGCCAAGAAGATGCTAATGCCTTTGTACAGCGTTTAAAGCAGGAGAATCCTCAACTAGGTAACAAGGTTCAAGTAGTGCCTGTATCTTTGGGGGAAGTTCATGAGCAAAATCAAAAGAATCGCACTGTTCCCAATGGTTTAAATTTTGCCTACATACCAAACCAACAGCAGGTAAAGCAGGCACAAGCGATCTGGAACCAAAATGGTCAAGAAAAAAAGCCATTTCAGGGCGTACCGCTGTTTGTGGCCAAAGAAGCTAGCAACAGCGGATACCTAACCATTCAACAAAATGGGGTCTCATCAATTCCGTTCTTTTTTAACAAAGAGCAATTGCAGAGTATAGTGAATCGCTATAAGCAGCAAGACCCTAACTCCCAGGTTAAGATAGAGGTAGTGCCTCTAGAGGGCGTTATAAAAACCTTACAGGACAGCAACGATCAGCAGCTAGAGAAAATCGTACTAGTGCCATCCCAGGAATCCCTGAAATTTTTGCAAGGTCTGTCCCAAAATCAACTCCAACGTCCAAATCAATGATTATGGGTCAGCGGTGGGTGGTCTCGGGAAAAGAACTCTGGCAGTGGCGTCAAGATGCCTGCAAGTCTGCCGCCGAGGCAGGTGTCCCTACAGCTGAAGTGGACTGGTTGCTAAAGGAGGTAGCTGAGCTTGACCCATTAGTGCTACGCTTGGAGTCATGGCAACAGTGTTCCTTGTTAGGGCAAGCCACTGAAAACTCAACTATTCAACTTTCCCAACCTCTACCTGTACTCACCCAACTGTGGCAAAAGCGTATCCATCAGCGATGCCCAGTTCAATACCTAGCTGGGGTTACTCCTTGGCGTCATTTCTCCTTGAGAGTTTCCCCAGCTGTCCTGATTCCCCGCCCAGAAACTGAATCCCTGATTGATCTGGCGGTCAATGGTGTAGCTATGAGCTCTACACCTGACTTATCATCAGGACACTGGGCGGATTTGGGGACTGGTAGTGGAGCGATCGCTTGTGGACTGGCAGAGGTATTTCCCCATGGGACTATTCATGCCGTTGATTGCACTGAAGAAGCCCTTGCCATCGCTCAATTGAATGCTCAACAGTTGGGCATGGCAGAAAAAATTAAGTTCTACCATGGTTATTGGTATTCACCTCTAGAAGCCTTGAAAGGTCAGTTAAGTGGTATGGTGGCAAACCCACCTTATATACCTAGTAACTCCCTCAAACAGCTACAACCAGAAATATACTACCATGAACCCCATATTGCCCTCGACGGTGGCAGGGATGGTCTAGACTGTATCCGACAGCTGATTGACATGTCTGGGGATTATCTGCGCCCAGGCGGTGTTTGGTTAATTGAAATGATGGCAGGACAAGCGGACAAGGTTGTTCAACTACTCCAAAACCATGGCAGTTACTCTGAGATCCAGATATTTCCAGATTTAGCAGGTATTGACCGCTTTGCTCTAGCTTATAGGAAGTATGAAGTATAAACAAGGTATGCATAGATGCCCACAGGTAAAAAGCTTTGGAGAATTTTCCCAAGCTTTTACCTTTGACGTGATAGCTTCTACTTTTTAGTGTGCTGGTGAGCAATGACCCAAGTTTCTATGGCTACCCTGATTTCCGGGGCTCTCTCAGGTAAGCTGGTAAGTTTTCCGACAGATACAGTACCAGCACTAGCAGTGCTACCGCACAAGTCAGAGTTGGTGTTTGAGGCAAAGCGGCGTCCTCAAGACAAACCTTTGATTTTGATGGGGGCATCTCCTAAGTCTCTTTGGCCATTTGTTCAAGGTACTTCCGCACAGAGGTCGATTTGGGAACACATGGCTGTTAAGTATTGGCCAGGAGCATTAACATTGGTTTTACCCGCTTCAGATAAAGTACCTACCGTTATGAATCCTTCTGACCCGACTACTATTGGGGTGCGTGTGCCAGCTTCCAGGATAGCGATCGCAATTTTGTCCAAGACTGGTCCGTTGGCAACTACCAGTGCTAATTACTCAGGCGAGCCACCTTTACAAACAATGGCAGCGGTTGAGGTGCAGTTTCCCGAGGTATTGACCCTCCAGCCAGCTGAGTTAGAAGCGATCAAACCAGACAAGATTGGCGTCCCGTCTACTGTTGCCAAATGGACCAGCAGTGGCTGGGAAATTTTGCGTGCTGGAGGGATTGAATTAGACGATTCAGAGTTTGAATAGTTCTACTCACCTTTTAAAAAAACTAGCTATCCTTAAAAAGATCTGACAAAAAAGTATGAAGTTTGAATTGTGAAGGAACCCTGAATTGTGAAGGAATCCTGAAAAGGTTCTATCGATTGGTTACTCAGCAACAGGTATTTTTTTAGCCTCGTTGCCTACCCAACTCTACCCTTGTCGATTACCAGCAGTACAATCTTCAACCTTCATTCTTTATCCTTCAATTTTGTTAGGTGCGCTTGACCTTGGCGAATTAAATTCGCGCGATTGTCGCGCCTCCAAGGCCGCGAGCAATCCCTCGCGGCCTAGGGTCGCACCTTCGGGTCGCACCTGTTGACGTTTTTAGTGTGGCAAGACTTAATAAGCATGGGTGAGACAGATCTGATCTATTTGCTAGTAGGCATTGGGTTAGGAGTTATGGGGAGTCGCTTCCGGAAATTTTTAAAGGTGCGCTTTCCAATGGCCGGGTTCCCCGGCCTTGGGTCGCACCTTAAGGTGCGCTTTCCAATGGCCGGGTTCCCCGGCCTTGGGTCGCACCTCCATGAAAGCACAGACTCAAAGACCTCTGGATGCCATCAAACTGATACTGATGCTGAAGAAATCCAGGGTCTGAAACAGGAATTCAAGCAAAATCAATTGGCTTACCAAATGGCAATGGAAATGAGCCAGTTTAAAGCCGGATTTTTGGCACGAACTTCCCACGAGTTGCGATCGCCCCTGAGTCGGTTGATTGGTTTACATCAGTTGATTTTGTCTGATCTGTGTGAGTCTCCAGAAGAAGAGAGAGAATTTGTGAACCAGGCTAACGCCTCTGCCCATACTATGGTCAAACTGCTTGATGAGGTGACTGCTGTAGCTAAAACTGAACACGGTACTAACGTTTTGGAGATTTGCTCAGTCCCGTTGAAGCAGCTGTTGGAAGACGTCTATCGTCTCACCCATTTGCAAGCTGCCAATCGCAATCTCCACCTGGAAATAGTTCCACCTGACCCCCAAATCCACATTTTAGCAGATCCACGGCGTTTTCGACAGGCATTAGTAATGATGGTAGATACTTCCATTACTCAGATAACCAGTGGTCAAATTAAAGTTTGGGCTGCACTCTCCTCTAAATCTGAAACAGTTTGCATCTGGATTGATATGCCCTGTGCCATCAGCTGTTGGGCTGAAGCTGTTGATTTATTGCAATTACCACCAGATCAATCAAAACAGCCCAGTGAAACGGTATCCACTTCATCTGGACTGACCTTGTTGATGATTCAAACACTCCTGGAAGTGATGCAGGGGCGTATAGAAGTATTAGCGGTTCCCAGTGAAGAAGCTCACAATGATACCTCTGCTGAGAATCTTACCCGGTTTCAAGTTTCTATACCCCAGGGTATTCCTGAGATTGTAGAGCCTTACTAGGG
>NZ_JAAHIE010000919.1:0-2237 GCF_010671945.1 Moorena sp. SIO4E2 | reverse complement strand
TATTTGTAAGTAATCAGGTATCAGCTGACTACTTACAAATAAAGCACATGAATCCTGGCAATTAAGGAGTAGCTAAGGAGTAGCTGAAGTTAAGCAAAAGGGGGTTAGTAAAAAAAACAATGTTCTCTAAGATACCTGTTTTCCTAGCATTAGCTGTTAGTGGGTTTAACTTAGTTAGTGGGTTAGATACTATTTGGCTTGAGCCAGTTAAAGCACCAGTTGTTAGTCAGCTTAATACCATGAGTGTTCAAGGTAGTAGTGTTTTGAAAACGGAAAGCAGAAAACTTAGCCCCTTTACTGGGATTGACGTTAGTGGTAGTTATGACATTGAAATTGTTATTCAGCCAACTACCAATCTTGAAATTAGCGGTGATGATAATATTTTGCCCCTAATTATTACAGAAGTCAGGGATAATACCCTATTCATTTATCCTGAAAAAAGTATTTCTCCTAAAACCCTCTTAACAATTAAAGCATCTAGCCAAAATATCGAGCAACTATCTAGCCATGGCGCTAATTATGTGAAAATTTACAATGTCAATAATCAGCGGTTAGAGATTGAGAAAAATGGTAGCGGCAAGACTGAACTATATGGCAATACGAAAGAGCTATATCTAAAGGTATATGGAGCCGTTGATGTCAATGGTAAAAATCTTTCCTCTACAAAAGCTAAGGTTGACCTATTTGGTGCTTCCCAAGTAGATGTTTATGCAACTGAAAAGCTTACTGCTAATGTATTTGGGTTAGGAAATATCAATTATTACGGCAATCCTAAAAACGTCATTAGAAACATATTAGGATTAGGTTCGATTACTAAAAAATAAGTACGTAAGCATTCAGCCGTCAGTGGTCAGCCGTGAACTAAAAGCTCACGCTACGCGAACAGCTTAAAATAAACCTCCTTCGTGGCACAGGCTTCGACGCTGGGACTTAACTCAGATTAAACGAATGCTTACCTCTTTTATTCCATAGCTGATACGCGACACGCTAATAGCTAATAGCTAATAGCTGATACGCGACACGCTGATAGCTGATAGCTTACATAAGTACTAAGGAGTAAAAACGATGATTTTATCTAGAATTAGTTTCTTTGATGGCAGTGACGATAGCTTTTTTTCTGGATCTGAGTCTGGCATCAAGCTAGAGGAATTTAATCCTCTTTCCTTTTTGGAACCTAGAGTCGGCATTTCTTCGTTGAATAGGAGCTTTAATCGAAATCAGATTTCTGAAGAGAGAAGCAATGACATTCTGACTAGCACGAGTGGTAATAATTCCTTTTCTGGAGGAGAAGGTGATGACATTCTTGTAGGTGGAACAGGAAATGATACTCTTGATGGTGGAGAAGGTAACGACATTATCGCTGGCCTGAGTGGAGATGACTCGATTTCTGGCGGGTTAGGGGATGACACTCTCACAGGTGGAGGTATTTCCTTGTCTCAAGACGGTAACTCTACTACTATCAAGGTCATTGATACCAGTGGTATTGATACTCTTAGTGGTGGGGAGGGAGCCGATAGATTAGTGCTAGGGGGAAAGTCTCAATTTTTCCCTGAAAGTACTGTGATTCAGTATGATGAAGCAGGGAATGATGACTATGCTCTGATTACGGATTTTGATACTGGCGAGGATGTTATTCAACTTGGTGGTTCTAAAAGTGATTATCGCTTGGATTCATCGCCGATTGGTTTACCGTCAGGTACAGGGATATTCCTAGGAAATGAGCTGATTGCTATTGTCCAAGGGAGTTTAGAGCTGGATCTTAGTGCTAGCTATTTTGAAGGTTCGGAAGTTTAGGTAGAATTAAGAATTAAGAATGTAGAATTTAGAAGGCAGAAGCCAGAAGCCAGAATGTAGAATGTAGAATTTAGAAGGCAGAATTTAGAAGGCAGAAGCCAGAAGCCAGAAGCCAGAATGTAGAATTTAGAAGGCAGAAGGCCGAATGTATAATTATTAATTCTCAATTCTCAATTCTTAATTCTCAATTCTTAATTCTTAATTCTTAATTCTTAATTCTTAATTCTACATTCTTAATTCTACATTCTTAATTTTTTTTCAAAACCCTTGACAATCATTTTTATAATCATTACAATAATCATTGTAAACGTAATTAAGTTTTTTAGCCATGTCTACAGAATTTATTCCGAATCACAACAATAATCCCAAGAAACAACGTATTAAGTACATTAAGGGCTCTCCTGAAGCAGTAACCAAAACTATTTACGGCCTTTGCGCACTCG
>NZ_JAAHIE010000918.1:0-2240 GCF_010671945.1 Moorena sp. SIO4E2 | reverse complement strand
GGTGAATTGGGTCATCTCTATTACTGCCGCCAAGACTATCAAAACGCCCTAGACTTCACTCAAAAGGCATGGTGGATGGCTGACCAAAATCTATCCGCAAAAGATAGCCTGTATTTGTGGCAGTGGCAGCTGGGTCAAATTTTCCAAGCCCAAGGTAACGAAGTTAAGGCGGTCAATGCTTATAAAGAAGCGATCGCTACACTCAACGATATCAGAAAAGAGCTTCTGATTGCAGAGCGAGACTTACAGTTTGACTTTCGGGATGCCATTAATCCTCTCCACCGTGAATTGGCTAAGTTAAGGTTGGAACGTGCTGAGCTACTCCCCAAAGATAGTAAGGAGTACCCAGATGAGCTAAAGTCTGCCCTCGAAACCATTGATTCCCTAAAACTAGCAGAACTGCAAAATTACTTCGGCAATGATTGTGCGTTAATACTCATCAGTCAGAAACGAGTTGACGAACTGGTTGGGGAAAAAACCGCTGTCTTTAGCTCGATTATTTTAAGCGATCGCACCGGTATTCTAGTCAGTCTTCCCAAGGGCGAAAAGCGACTGGAGTGGATCAATGTTGATAGTCAAACTCTTAGAGAAGAAATCAACCAATTTCGCCGGGGACTGGAACGCAGACGTGATATTAACTATAACCTCAAACCAGCCCAAGAGCTGTATAAAAAGATTATTGCTCCTTTTACCAAGTATTTAAAGTCAGCACAGATAGAAACCCTTGTTTTCATCCAGGATGGCATCTTACGCAGCATCCCAATGGCTGCCCTCCACGACGGTGAAAAATTCTTAGTTGAAACCTATGCTATTGCCACAACCCCCAGTCTTAAGCTGACCAATCCCCAAGCCTTGAACCGTCAAAAACTTCGCGTCTTAGCCTTAGGGTTAACTCAAGAAAGTGAAGTCAACGGACAAGGGTTTTCAGCTTTGACCAATGTTGAAAGCGAACTCAAGGCAGTCGAGACTCAATTTCCAGGTAGCAAAACGCTTTTGAATCAGGATTTTACCCAAGAGCGCTTAGAAGAAGAACTGGCTCAAACCGTTTACCCCATTCTTCACATTGCCACCCACGGTCAATTTAGTGCGATTCGAGAAGACACCTTTCTCGTCACTGGAAATAATGACAAGCTCACCCTCGATGATCTGGAAAACACCATCAGCGGCGTTAGTCGTAAACCCGACTCAGGGGAATTGCTTGCCCTCACAGCTTGCCAAACGGCAGTGGGAGATGACCGTGCTGCTCTGGGTTTGGCTGGCATTGCCGTGCGAGCCGGTGTCAGCAGTGCTTTAGCCTCTCTTTGGTCTGTCAATGATGCCTCTACGGCTCAGTTAGTGACAGAGTTTTATGCCAACTTGCGCCGTCCTGGAGTAAGCAAAGCCGAGGCTTTACGTGCAGCTCAGCGAAAACTGATTGAGGCTGAGGACACAGAGGAGATTAACGACCAATATGCCCACCCCGCCTACTGGGCACCGTTTATCCTGATCGGTAACTGGCTTTAATCCTATGATTGACGGCGGGGTGGACTCAATCACCGCAGGCTACTGGCTATTTGCCTTAAGTTCTCAATCCGTTCATACTCCTCGTCAGTCAGTGCAGCTGCCTCTAATTCAGCCAGGTTTTCTAGTAGGGTTGAACCCACCTCTCCCAACCTAGATTCGTTAGCCAACTTCAGAGCTTCAGCTAAAGCATCGTACCATAAACTTGCCTTGGCATAGAAATCGGATTTGTTTGAGCCATCGACAAAAGTGCTTTCCAAAGTAGAAGGCATCTCTAGAACCTGAATATCTGCCCTAGCAATTAAATCACTTGATGCGTTATCTGGGTCACATAAGATGGTGACTTGCCAAAGATAAGTGCGACCTACTCTAAGTTCTGGTCTGTCCTCTGGTAGGGTTAATGTCATAACTCCTGGCCAACTCTTCAATGGAATTGCCTCACCGATTAATTTGGGTTTACCGTTTGAGTCATATTCATAGAGCGTGAATTCCATCTTTTTGGTGGTCGAGTCAGGAACAAACCAAGCAAAAGTCGGGCGAGTCGAAGCCGTTTGTCCAACATGACTTAGAGGAACTAGAGCTGTTAGGGGTATCCCTTCACCTTCGCACCCATCTCTGGAGCCTGCTTGTCCTGTATAGTCACTTGGAGGTTTCTGATCGGAAGGGAATTCGTACTCAGCTAGAGCAGCCCGAGTTATGACCAGGGATAAGCCTAAAATACAGCTAGTTACTAGTTTAGA
>NZ_JAAHIE010000917.1:0-2242 GCF_010671945.1 Moorena sp. SIO4E2 | reverse complement strand
ATAGTAGCAATGGCGGTGGTACGGGAGAAAGAACAAGGGACGTTAGTTCAGGTCAAAGCATCAGGGATTAGTGCTTGGGAGTTTCTTCTGGGGGCACTCATTTCCAAAACTTGTTGTCAGCAATTGTGGAAAATCCCCAACAACTAGTCTCAGAGTTACCTTTATTGAGTGTAGAGGAACGTCATCAACTGTTAGTGGAGTGGAATGATACTAGCAGTGACTATCCCAAAGATAAATTCATTCATCAGTTATTTGAAGAGCAGGTAGAGAAAACACCCAATGCTATAGCCGTGGTGTTTAACCAGGAACAATTGACCTACCATCAATTAAATCAAAGGGCGAACCAATTAGCACATCACCTACAAAACTTAGGAGTAGGACCAGAAGTATTGGTGGGTATTTGTGTGGAACGTTCTGTTGAAATGGTGGTAGGACTTTTGGGGATACTGAAGGCTGGTGGTGCTTATGTACCCCTGGATCCTAATTATCCTCACCAACGACTGAGTTATATGTTGGCCGATTCCGGTGTTGAGGTGTTGTTGACTCAACAGTCGTTACTAGAATCGTTGCCCTCACATACAGCACAGATGGTTTGTTTGGATAGTGATTGGGGTGCAATTGACCAATATAGTGGGGAGAATCTTGATGTTGGGGTTCACTCAGATAATTTGGCTTATGTGATTTATACTTCTGGTTCTACAGGAGTTCCGAAGGGGGTTTTAGTGGCTCACCGTAATTTGGTTAATGCTTACTTTGCTTGGGAAGAGGCGTATCAACTCAAAACCGAAGCCAGAAAACACCTACAAATGGCTAGTTTGTCATTTGATGTTTTTGGAGGAGATTTAGTTCGTGCCCTTTGTTCTGGAGGAACATTAGTTTTATGCCCGACGATTGAAGATCTTTTGGATGCTGAGAAACTCTATGAATTGATGCTCTTTCAAGAGATTGATTGTGCTGAGTTTGTCCCTGCGGTAGTCAGAAATTTAATGGAATATCTTCACGAAACTAAGCAGGATTTGAGTTTCATGAAGGTAATGATAGTTAGTTCAGATAGCTGGTACATAGAGGAATATAAAAAATTAAGGGATTTGTGTAATGAAAAAACACATTTCATCAATGCCTATGGAGTAACAGAAGCTACTGTTGATAGTTGTTACTTTGACAATATTTGCCCACGAGGAATGTATGAAAAGTTAGTTCCGATTGGACGTCCATTTGCTAATACCAAAATCTACATCCTAGACAAACACCTCCAAGCAGTACCCATAGGAGTACCAGGAGAGTTGTACATCGGAGGTTATGGACTAGCCAGAGGATACCTCAATCGCCCAGAAATAACCACAGAAAAATTCATCACTAATCCCTTCTGTAATTCCCAATCCAAACGCCTTTACAAAACAGGAGATCTAGCGAGATACCTACCAGACGGTAACATTGAATTTCTCGGACGCATCGATAACCAAGTTAAAATTCGAGGCTTCCGCATCGAACTAGGGGAAATCGAAGCAGTCTTGTCCACCCACCCCCAAATCCAAAAAACAGTAGTCATTGCCCGAGAAGATATTCTTGGTAAAAAACGCCTAGTCGCCTACTATGTCAGTGAGGATGAATCACTAACCACCAACCAACTACGTGAATTCCTCAAGCAGAAACTACCAGGCTACATGGTGCCCAGTGCCTTCGTTACCTTAGACACTCTCCCGTTAACACCAAACGGCAAAGTAGACCGCAAATCACTACCTGCACCTGATGGGGGTGTCACATCGGTTGAGGAATATGTAGCGCCACGTACCGCAACTGAAGAAATAATCGCCAACATCTTCGCGAACGTTCTAGGAGTAAAAGATGTAGGAATACATGACAACTTCTTTGAAATCGGAGGACACTCCCTACTTGCTGTCCGTTTAATGTCCCAGATTAAACAACAATTCCAAATCAATTTACCTTTAGCAACCCTTTTCCAAAGTCCCACCATTGAACAACTAGCCAGCTTTCTGGGTTCTTCAGTAAATACACAAAACCCCATCTTAGTGGGCATCAAAACCAGTGGAAACCAACCTCCATTATTCTGTATTCACCCTGGTGGTGGCAATGTCCTGTGTTATGCAGAGTTAGCTCGTTATTTAGCTCAAGATTATCCAGTATATGGTTTACAATCTCTTGGTTTAGATGGACAACAGCAACCCTTAACTTCTGTTGAGGAGATGGCATCCCATTATATTGAGGCAATAAAGCCAATTCA
>NZ_JAAHIE010000916.1:0-2243 GCF_010671945.1 Moorena sp. SIO4E2 | reverse complement strand
TGGGGGAAACCACGGCAGTCGCTCATGGGGGAAACCACGGCAGTCGCTCATGGGGGGGACCACGCCAGTTGCTCATGGGGGAAACCCCCAAGACCGCACTGGCTCCCCAAGACCGCGCTGCCTCCCCAAGACCGCGCTGCCTCCCCAAGACCGCGCTGCATCGCTTTCTGGAAGCTTAAACCCTTATAACTACGTGCAGTGTCAGCCCAAAACACCATGTATCTTTCAGGTGCGACCCGTGGCGAATTTAATTCGCCAAGGTCAAGCGCACCTGAAGTAACTTATGGGCTGAAATGACTACCGAGTAAGGATTTCAGCTTGCATGTCACCCCCCCAGGTATTAAATAGTTCAATTGTTATATTTTAGCGCAAGCCTTATCCTACAAGGATTACAGCGAGTTTACGAATCAGCTCTCAGGCAAAATTCAGGAAATTACGCAGTGCTTAACAACAGTTAAAGTATATTAAAGTATAGTTAGGGAAAGAGTAATAACTTAGTTGACGATTTAAGGTATAACACGATACTATCAGTATGTTGTTAATTGTAGTTAGGTGAGCGGCGTACCTCAAACCAAACAAAAGCTGATGAGTATCTAGGGGTTAACGTCAGCACACTAGCCCGATGAAAAAATCAATCATCCCGACTTATGCAACGAGCCTTCAAAACCAAATTAAAACTGAATAACAAACAAAAAACCTTGATGGCTCAACACGCTGGGTATTCTAGGTGGCTATGGAACTGGGCTTTAAACCTGTGGAAGGAAGCCTATAAAGCTGGACTCAAACCTTCAGCCAATAAGTTGAAAAAGTTCTATACTCATCATGTGAAGCCTCAGTATACCTGGCAGTCCACATTAAGTTCTAGGGTTTACCAATTTGCTTTCATGCACTTAGGAGAAGCATTTAGTCGATTTTTTCAAGGGATTGCTCAACATCCTAAGTTTAAGAAAAAAGGTAGAAATGATAGCTTTACCCTAGATAATTGCGGTAAGCTCATGAAGTTTTCAGGGACTCGGTTAAAACTTCCTTTCTTGGGATGGGTTAGTACCTATGAACCAATACCTGAAATCCAGACAAAGCGAATCACAATCAGTCGAGTAGCAGATTATTGGTATATTTCGCTAGCCTACGAATTTGAGCCTGAATATACCCCAAAGTCCAGAGAATATCTAGGTGTAGATGTTGGGATTAAAGTTTTAGCGACTTGCTCTGATGGGACCGTATTTCCTAACCCTAGAGCCTATAAGCAAGCTCAGAAAAAATTAACTCGACTTCAACGAGAACTATCTAGAAAAAAAGTTGGTTCTGTCAACAGAAAGAAGACCAAGCTAAGACTGGCTAAAACTCATCAGCATATCGCTAACATCCGGAAAGATGCCATTCACAAGTTAACCTCTTGGCTTTGCAAAAACCACGCAGTCATTGGGGAACGAAGATTTGAATGTTTCCGGTATGCTGAAAAACCATAAGGAACGCGGGTGCCATTGCTGATTCTGCTTTGTCTGAAATTCGTCGTCAAGTCGAATACAAGTCGGAGTGGTACGGATCAAAAACAGTGTTTGCGGATAGATTTTATCCATCAACAAAAACCTGTTCAAGTTGTGGCCACATCCAGGAAATGCCACTCAAAGAACGAGTTTTTAATTGCGAAGCTTGCGGTGAAGTTCGAGATCGTGATTATAATGCTAGCCTCAATTTAGAACGATACGCCGAGAGCTACTCGGTTTGAGCCTGTGGAATAGGAAGTGCCGACACCCTATGAAATGCCAGGTAACTGGAAAGAAGCAGGAAGGAAACATTAATACGGTTTATACCGTGTTGTGTCAGTTTTCCGTAGCAGTAATAGGTAATATGCAACAGCGGATATGGTAACAAAACTATGTCTTAACCTTTACTTCGACTGCTATACCAGTAAACTTTCAACCTTCAACATCCAACATCCAACATTCAACCTTCAACATTCAACCTCCAACATTAAACCTTCAACAGTTAACCTTCAACCTCTAACCTTCAACCCTCAACCGAATAAACCCTTCCTTTCCAAGCACCACCCCGTCCTTGCCAATGTCGCCATGCTGAATCTATGGTCATTAAGGTATAGAGCAACCCGATCCCAGGTAAGCAAAATCCTAGCAGAGGAGAACATTGATACAGGCGCAGTGTGGGTAAGTAAGCTAAAGCCATCAGTAACCATGTCACAAAGGATGCGATCGCATTCAGCCAATGTCCAGTCAAAACACTAA
>NZ_JAAHIE010000915.1:0-2251 GCF_010671945.1 Moorena sp. SIO4E2 | reverse complement strand
GGGCGTTCAGGTTGGCACTGGGGAAATTTTTGAACGTTGCCTTGATCAGCGCTTCGATATGACTCAGGCAGAAATAGATAATCCTAAAAGTGAATTGAAGCAAGCCAAGGCAATTCGGAAACTCAGGGCGCTTAATACCATTCGTGGTGAATGGGAACAGTGGCAGGAAGAAAACCGAGTTTCTGAAACTATCACTAGCGCTATTAAATCCATTACTACTGCTGAACCGGCTGACCGCTTTACGGCTTTATTGCGAGTGATTGACCCCAATCAACAACCACCGCTAACTTTACAACAACTGGCGAGCCTGGCTAAACCCCTAAAGCAACAGGCACAACAAGCTTCTGAATCTGATACTGCTAAAGACCTTGGACAACTGGCCGCTGGGATTACGGCGGGTTTGGCATCTTGGCAACGCTTGGAAGATTATCTAGTGAGTTGGATTTATGACCAAAGTCGAGGCTCACTGGGATTTGAGGGTACTCCGGAACAGCGTGGCCCTTGGGGGCTGTGGGGGAAAAAGGTCGATAGCCCGTTACCCCAGTCTTTATTTCAAACTCTAGCGCTAAATCAATCCTTCCATGAATGGGCAGATACTCAACCGAGTTTGGAACTAGAGGCTTGGGTGGAATTGGCTGTGATTCTCCAGTGCTTGCAGCGAGGACTGGTGAATTGGTTCGATAAAATGGTATATGACTCCAAGATGGGAGCAAAGTTATCGATTTCTACCTTTATCGTATTTGCTGTCATTTGGTCTAGGTTAGCTAATGTTTTGAACCAGACAGCAAGTAGTAGCAACGGCAATGCGATGCTCGGTACGAGCCGCTACGCGATCGCAAATGGCTGTTTTCAGGTCTGTCTGCAAATTCTGCGCACCTTTGCCCAACGGGACTACTTCCCCCTCTACGGTGGTGTGTTTGCTAACTTTAGCGGCAACTATCTCCAAGATGCCCTGAATTACCTGGATGAACCCCTGCGGCAAGTAGACCGAACTGAGGAGAAAGCCAGGATTCTAACCTTGTTGGGTTATTCCCTTTGGTCTCAAGGAGCCTATGACCGAGCCAATAACTTCCATCAGCAAGCCTTAGATATTGCCCGTGAGGCTGGGGATCAACTGTGTGAAATTGCTAATTTCAATCATCTCAGTCGGATTTGTGTCGAGGAAGAGAATTATGCTGATGCCATTAACTATAGTCAACGAGCATTAATACTCGCTCGTCAAGCTGGAGACCGGTTAGGGGAAGCTAATGCTTTAGTGAATTTCGGCTACAGTGAAGTGTTTCAAGCACAGGATAGCCAACAAGCAGAACTAGAGGTGTATGAAAGTGCCATTAACTATTTAGAACAAGGTCGATTATTGTTAGAACGATTGGGGGATTCCCCAGCAGGGAGTTATGGGGTTGGGCAAAGTAAAGCCTTGTGTTTCAGTAGTTTGGGAATTGCCCATGTGGTGGTCGAGCAGTATCAAAAAGCGATCGCATTTTTAGAACAAGGCTGGCAAGCCGCCCAATTTTCTGGGGATTTGTACTTACAAGGGGTGAATTTGGCCTACTTAGCCCAAGCTTGCTACAGCCAGCAAGATTGGCAAAAAGTGATTTACACCGCTAGTTTAGGAGCCTATCTATTAGAGCAAATTGGGTCTGAAGATTGGCGCAAACCAGCTGGGTTGTTAAGTATTTTGCAAGGACAAATGGGACAAGAAGGCTTCCAAACCCTTTTGGCACAGCAACGGTCAAAAATTATTGCTGTCATTGGCGTAGATGGCTATGACTATATTCCGGAATTGCTAGCCAAATACTTAGATTCTCTTTAAGCCTGTAGGGTGGGCAAAAACAGTAGGAGCCTATAGGGTGGGCAAAAACCGTTGCGTTCAAATTACTCTTATAGATAATCTTACTTTGCCCACCCTACTAGTTGTAGTTGTAGGGTGGGCAAAAACCGTTTCGTTCTTTTGAGTCTTCTAGATAATCTTACTTTGCCCACCCTACTAGTTGTAGTTGTAGGGTGGGCAAAAACCGTTTCGTTCTTTTGAGTCTTCTAGATAATCTTACTTTGCCCACCCTACTAGTTGTAGTTGTAGGGTGGGCAAAAACCGTTGCGTTCTTTTGAGTCTTCTAGATAATCTTACTTTGCCCACCCTACTAGTTGTAGTTGTAGGGTGGGCAAAAACCGTTTCGTTCTTTTGAGTCTTCTAGATAATCTTACTTTGCCCACCCTAGTAGTTGTAGTTGTAGGGTGGGCAAAAACCGTT
>NZ_JAAHIE010000914.1:0-2255 GCF_010671945.1 Moorena sp. SIO4E2 | reverse complement strand
CATTTCCACATCAGCAGGATTCCCCTGGGAACGATGAAAATTGGTGTACCAGGACAAGGCTTGCTGTAAACTGGCACGAGTGCGGTTGAAGAGAGTTTTCTGCTGGTTGTTGGTGCCATAGGATGTCTGATTACCACCAGCTGGTTTAGATTGGGAAGATCCAGGATAACTCAAGGTTAAATAGGGAAAGACCAGTTACAGTTACTATTTTTACCTAAGCCTTGATGAGAAAATACCCATTATCCGATAGCAATTACCTGATACCAAGTTGCAGTCAAAGAATAAACAAAAAGGAATTGGGAATTAGGAAATTTCCCCCAATTCCTCCTGACCCCATAGGTAAATTAAACGTCAACAACGCCACTTGCTATAAGCCTGTAGACTAATGTGGGATTGGCGCAGGCTGATTGATGGAGGTAAATATGAGTGATGTGAATAAATCTAAACAACAGCTGATTCAGGAAGTGAAAGCACTGCGCCGACAAGTGGATCAACTTAAAGCTACACGAATCGTCTTCAGTGCTCAACATCAGCTATTTAAAACCTATGCCACCATGATGCAAACCGCCTCTGGCTCCCTGATGCTTAGAGCTTTGTTACAAGATATACTCCACGTTGCTGGTCGGCTCACTAAGGCAGAGGAGAGTAGCCTGTTTTTACTCAATGCTGATGGTATGGTCACTGAGAGTCTTCTAGCTCGCGGTGCAACCCTCCCACGATATAAAAAGCAGATCATTGGTCAGGTTCTAGACCAAGGTTTAGCTGGTTGGGTTAGCCGCCATCGGGAAGTTGGGCTGATCACTGATACTATGGATGATGACCGCTGGCTTACCTTACCTGGTCAGCCCTATCAAGTACGCTCAGTATTAGCTGTTCCTATTCTCAGGGGCAAGAGGTTATTAGGCATTATCACCCTAATGCATTCCCAGGCGGAACACTTTGGTGCTAAATCTGCCCGTTTAATGGAAATGACTGCTGAGTCCATGGCTTTGATCTTAGAGAATGCTCAACTCCACAGTCAACAACAACACCTAGGGCAACAGTCTCCTCAGAACTATCAAGTTTTCTCCCCACCCAATCAGCTCACTGAGAGTTCAGATAATTTCTCTTCCCTGGGAATTTACATAATTTATAGTAAAGGCGATTTTCTATATGTTAATCCCAAAATGGCGGAAATTTTTGGCTATTCCTTTGGTGAACTTATTTCTCTGCAATCCTTACTACACGTGGTGGCAGAAGACAAGCGTAAATTTGTGGATGATCGAATAACTAATTGTCTTCAGGGTCAGGGTAAAAATCTCTACTTTACCTTTCCTGGTCAGTGTAAAGATGGCAGCAGGATTAACCTAGAAATTTATGGTTCCCGAACTAAATTATACGGTAAGTTAGTAATCATTGGAGCTTTGCGAAAACTTAATCATTTAAGGGGTTAAGTTCTATGATGTTTGCTCGATTATGTTTGCTCGATGGTGTTTCCTCTAGCAATACTATTGCCCTGAGATATAGTCATCGGCAGGTTTAAAAAAATAAGTTTTATAAAAATTATGGATAGTGTCTCTAATTTTTTGATAGTTTAGAGCTGATTCGCTTAATATTTCTGGAACGGCTAGCAATGGTAGCTTTCCCTTTACCGATTTGTACAAATACTTTACCAGAGAAAAGATTACTGAGAGCTGGGCGTTGGTAAACTACAAAATCATCTAGCTTTGATGTTTCCTCAAACCCCATCTCGGTCAGAGCATCATTGAGAGCAGCAGTAAAAACTTTCTTACTCCTGAATTCTAGGGATACTGTAACGGTTCGATTGAAGTAGGTACCTAATAAACCACCGATTAAGCCAAAAATTATACCAACACTATAGGGCATCCCTGTCACCAGACTTAGCCTCAAAACTTGCGAGGAAAAGACAGTGGTAATTAGGGTTGTACAGGTGAAGTAGTACAAGAATGTTATTAATAAACCAGGACCGAGCTGCATAGAAATTTTATTTGATGTTATAACTATACATTTGCCATTAGTTTAAGACATTTTGAATCTGTTTCAACAGGTGCGACCCGTGGCGAATTTAATTCTTAATGGGTCAAGCGCACCTTTGTTTTTTCCAGAGCGCGTTCGCGCTCTGCTGACCATCTCCATCTTCCGAGAGAGGTAAATCTCGGTCTCTATCCAGGGATGGATTGGGGTAGTGAACGGATTAACATACCTTAGTCTAGCTGATCAACTGGTTCACAGGGGTTGATCAAGTTAGCGATCGC
>NZ_JAAHIE010000913.1:0-2256 GCF_010671945.1 Moorena sp. SIO4E2 | reverse complement strand
AATAAAAAAACCAGGAGAAAGCTGATGATCCGTAAAACACTAGTTATAGTAGGAATCGGCTGGATAGTTGTGGGATTGGTACCTCTTGCCTATGCTCAGTCAGGAGCGCAGTCTAGTGAGCCAAGCGGTTCAGTAACCCTGTCTGGTGACACCCTCCGCCAAGTTAATGGTCGCACGGTCTCAGACGATTATGGCACCTTTTTCCCAACATCACTAGAGCTGGAGGAAAAGGAAGGCTTAGGTAACAATTTACAGCCTAAGTTCAAGGTTGGTTCAAGTGACAATGTAGACATAGTTTTTGGGGATACCATCCAGCAGGAAGAACTTAATGTGTTTCCTCAATCCCCAACTACTCGCAATACTCAAAAAGTCCAGTTGGCGGTTCCACTAAGAGAGTAAAGGTTGACTAAAAGTTTGTTCTAAGCACTGATAGCTAAAGGGTTACTCAACCTCTGGTTCACCAGTTCAGTAGCTAGGCTAATTGCAGCCTTCATGCTAGTAGCGTTAGCAATGCCAAGACCGGCAATATCAAACGCTGTGCCATGATCAGGAGAAGTACGCACAAAGGGTAAACCGATGGTAGTATTGATCGCTCTGTCAAATGCCATGAGTTTGACAGGAATTAAGCCCTGGTCATGATAGAGTGCCAAATAAGCATCATGAGCATTATCAGCGTACTGCTGGTGGTTGCCGTACCAAGCCTGACCAGGTTTTACCCAAAGAGTGTCAGGAGGTATTGGTCCATCTAATTGGATAGTCGAGCGTTGCTGGCGCTCTTGCTCTAGCCAGGGAATCAGCCAATCTTGTTCTTCACAACCTAGCTGACCCTGCTCACCACTATGAGGATTTAACCCAGAAATCGCGATTCGAGGTTTGTTGATGCCAAAATCACTAGCCAAACAGGCGATCAGTAAGTCTAGTTTACTCCCCATCAATAGTGGCGTTAAGGTATTTGGGACTTGACTTAAAGGAATATGTGTGGTAGCTAAAAGTGTACGTAGCACCCAACCACTATGGGGCGATCGCGCTACGAAGAGCATCCCAAATTGTTTGACACCAGAGTAGTGGGCTAGCACTTCAGTTTGACCAGGATAATCATGTCCTGCGGCTTTCCAGAGAGACTTGGCAATGGGTGCGGTCACAATACCATCAAACTCACCACGTTGGGTGAGTGCGATCGCATTTTCCAGATACATAAAACTAAGAGCACCACTAGCAGCATTACCAACACCTGGGGTTATTTGAGGCCTTTGTCCGTAATCCAACTCAATGTCAAGGATTGATAATGTCTCTGGGGAAGCTAAAGTAGCTACATCTTCAATCCCCTGCTGACTTAGCTGGGTGTAAGCCCCATTCAAGAGGTACCGACTGCCAATCACGGTTATCTCACAATTCCTAGTGACTTGGGAATCTGCCAATGCCTTGAGGACAACTTCTGGTCCAATGCCTGCCGGATCTCCCAAGGTCACCGCTAACCTAGGACGCCTTGGTGGTGAGTTAAGTTTTCCTGTCAAAGACATGTTCTGATGGTTTGTTGACAAGTCTGACATAATTCGTAAACACTCCAGTACCCTAACCCCTTTGCTGGAATACTCTTGCTCAGGATTTCCATAGGATTGCTATATTCTCGCACCCTAGTCATGATACCTTGTAACAAAAGTACATAGGAGATCATAAAACTAATGGGTACAGAAATTTTCAATGCAGCGTTTTTGTCCTTCACCCTGATTCTTGTGGGTTTGGGCTTAGGCTTCTTGCTACTCAAAATCCAGGGAGTGTCAGAATAGTTTCTAGTGAATGGGTTATGGGGTAACGGCTCTGGGGTTTGGTCAAGAATTCTGGCACAGTTTTCTTTTAAACCAATCACTTATGCTGTCTTAGCCTAAACCCATTCTCCCACACCCCTCACCTGATGGCGTTGCCTATTGAATACCAGAAAAATGAGAGATCGACAAAATTTCTGATAGAATCTTATAGAAAGTTTAAGATTCCTTACTAAAATTACTATAATGAACTTGTTGGTCGTCGGTGCAACTGGCACCTTAGGAAGACAGGTGGTTCGTCGTGCACTAGACGAGGATCATCAGGTACGCTGTCTTGTACGCAGTCCACGAAAAGCTTCTTTCCTTAAAGAATGGGGAGCAGAACTAGTACAAGGAGACCTCTGTGTTCCAGAAACCCTACCAAAAGCCCTGGAAGGGATCACAGCTGTCATTGATGCGGCAACATCGAGACCAACAGATTCTCTGACCATCA
>NZ_JAAHIE010000912.1:0-2260 GCF_010671945.1 Moorena sp. SIO4E2 | reverse complement strand
CTTATCTCTGAGTTTGCTGCTAATCCTGAATAGTAACAATCCTGTTACTGGATTAATCATCTCAGTTGCCATCACCCTAATTTTTAACAAATCTGGGAGGCAAGAGGGGTCTATCCATCCCCATCCGTGCATAGGGATGGGGATGGATAGACCCCTTGCCGTAGGCCACGCTATGGGAACAAGAGTATTTAGCAATGGGTTGACAATGTAACACAAAATATATATAATGGTACATAAGGTCGATAAACAAGGTAAAAGCAGTGAGACATCAGGCAGTCAAGGTCAGAATTTACCCCACACAGGAGCAAATTCATATACTTGCTCAGCACTTTGGTTGTGCTCGCTGGTGGTGGAATTATGCACTGAATCAGTGTATAGAAACCTACAAAGAAACAGGCTTTGGATTGTCTCGCGCTGCCCTCAATTCTATACTACCAAAACTCAAAAAAGATAAAGAAACTGAATGGCTAAAAGATTGCTACTCTCAAGTATTGCAATCTGTGAGTCTAAATCTTAGCCGTGCATATCACTTTTTTGAGGGGAGAGCCAAATATCCTAGATTTAAATCATATCATCATCGCCAATCAATTCAATACCCACAGCGTGTATGCCGCGTAGGTGACTGTCTTAAATTTCCTGGAAAACTAGGAATTGTCAAGGCAATAATCCACCGACCACTAGACGGAGAAATCAAGACTGTTACAGTTAGCAAAACTCCATCTGGGAAATACTACGCTTCTGTGCTGATGGAGTACGACTCAGACAATGTAAAACCTTCCACAGACGGAAAGGTTATTGGGATTGATTTAGGTATCAAGGATTTTGCTATTACCTATGATGGCGAAAAGACCTCTAAATTTGCCAATCCAAGACACTTAGCCAAATACGAACGAAAATTAGCCAAAAAGCAGCGTATTGCTGCCCGAAAGAAGAAGGGTAGTAATGGACGTAGGAAGGCTAGAAAGATTGTAGCTAAGGTATACGAACAGATTGGAAATGTCCGCCAAGACTACCTGCACAAGTTGTCTAGAAAAATAGTTGACAACAACCAAGTGGTGGTAGTCGAAAACCTGAATGTCAAGGGCATGGTTCGTAACCACAAATTAGCTAAAGCAATATCTGATCTGGGTTGGGGAACTTTTGTAAACTTCTTGTCTTATAAGTGTGAAAAAGAAGGAAAGGTATTGGTTGAGATAAACCGGTGGTTCCCCAGCTCTAAAACCTGCTCTAATTGTCATTACCAAATCAAGGAGTTGCTGCTTGATGTAAGAGCTTGGACTTGTCCAAGTTGTGGAACTCACCACGATAGAGATGGTAATGCGGCAAAGAACATTAGAGCAGAAGGAATCAGAGTGCTATCCTCCTCTGGGACGGGGGAGGTCAACGCCAGGGGAGAAGAAGTAAGACCAAGACGCGGACGTCCGCCCAGGTTGAGGTGCGACCCGTGGCGAATTTAATTCGCCGACGGAAAGCGCACCTTCGGCATTCTTCCGTGAAGCTGGAAGCCCCAACTTGGCCGTAGGCCACGCTTCGCGAACAACGGAGTAAGTTGGGGTAGTTCACTGTGTGACCCCTACGCCAGTCCTTTGCGTGGTCGTCCAGTGAAACTCCAAGGTGAGTTAATTGGTCGCGGCGATGCTGGCTATAAATTTGGTTCCGATCTCAAGCTTCAAGACCGCAGTGGGATGATTTATACGCGCTATGCTTCTCGCTTTGGTCCAATCGGTAACTTCCTCTTTGGTAGCAGTAAGGTGCAGAACTTAATTGGCTCCCAAGTTAATGTAGTTGGCTGGTTCCGCAGAGGAATTGCCCCTTGGCTAGACTTGATCCACTTGGAAAACAATAACACCACTGTCAACAGCTACCATCGTTTCTGGTCATTGACTGTTGCAGTTGGAGCAATTATTTTGGGTTTTGGACTTTTCTTTGTCCTTTGATATCATCTCCGGTTGTTTCGGGAGTCGGGAGCGGTGCAGCGATTAGCGCGATCTAGCGCGGTCTTTGCTACTGTTCCCTATTCCCTATTCCCTATTCCCTTTGTTATACTTTAAAACTTAATCTAGTCTCACCTCTTTTGATAGGTGTCTAAACCAATTAAAGTACAAACAAATAGATAGGATAATAAATAAAAATAACAGGATTCCAAAATTATCCCAACGTTTCATCATCAACATGATTCCCATTAAAAACAAGACTATCTGCCAAGGAATCCCGATCAATGTCGATAGAATATCCCGCCGATTCTCGTTCCTGATTTTTG
>NZ_JAAHIE010000911.1:0-2261 GCF_010671945.1 Moorena sp. SIO4E2 | reverse complement strand
AACAGGCAAGGGGGTCGGGGATGCCGATCGCCTTAAGTATCCGGAAACCAATGGAACAGTCGTTTGGGGCAGATTTTAGTGGAGTCAGGGTTCACAATGATGCCCAATCTGACCAGTTGAATCAATCAATTCAGGCTCGTGCTTTTACTACAGGTAAAGATATCTTCTTTCGGCAGGGGGAATATAATCCTGGGAGTCGAGGAGGGCAGCAATTGATTGCTCATGAGTTGACTCATGTGATTCAGCAAGGAGGTGGCAAAGTTGTGACTAATCAATCTGTTAGGGTCAGCGCAGCTCCTGTAGCTAGGATCCAGTGTATGTCTTTGATGCAGTTCCAAGACAAGTACGAACTAAAAACTGTTCAACAGCAGGGACAAAATCCTCCTCGGACTTCCTATGTACATCACAAGTTAGTTGGTCATCGACCCAATCAACCATATCCCCAGTTTAATTACGGCTATGTGGCAAATGTTCCTACCTATCCGGGAGGTACAACTCCAAACGCAATCGCTACTAAGTATGAGGAGGGGTTTGAAGATAAAACAGAGATGTCTTATCGATTTAGGCTAGTAGTTGGGGTGAATAAATACAAAAGCTTAATGAGGGCTAGAAGTGAGGATGAAATCAGAGATGTGATTAATAATACAGGCAATTTTAACTATCCAGGGATTGTTTTTGGATTTACATGGGAACCGTTTTGGGTTAAAAAATCTACCAACCAAAAGGCAGATTCAAATCAGATAGAAACAGACTTCGGGACACTTAATACTCAGGAGCAGGATCAAGCAGAAGCAACATTAAAAGAAGCTAACTATCTACCTTATGGGGTATTTAGGGATGAAATAACTAAAAGCCAATACACTCAAAGATGTGTGAATGACCTAAAAAATCGATTTAACATACCAAACATTTATATTCATATTGGGGATGCCGACGCGCTTAGTCTCAAAGTTCCAGAGGAGCAATCTCGACACGGTCATTATCAACCCATGGGTTTATTTTCCAAGTACGACCAACTCCTTACACGTCATCAGACTAAAGGAAGACAACTCCCCTATCTTGCCAGCGGTGGGTACGAGCTGCGTCAAGGGGCTCAGGGTGGAGATTTGCCTGCTGATGACGATTTGAGTGTACTGGCTAATAAAATTGATATGAAGGTTCGTCGGATTATTTCAAAAGTAGATCCTAGGGCACCATATTTTCCTGAACCTAATACACTTATAAAGTATGAAGCACTCTTAAAGAATCCAACAGACCCTAACAGCGGACTCAAAAATCGATTGTTCGGTATCAAAGGTGGGGAAGGAAGGGAGCTTATGAAAAATGTACTCGGCGGCCTCCGAGGAGATCTCAAGGAATATGCCTTCTTCAAGCCCAAGGCGGCAATAGCTACATCAACAGCAGGTGGAGGCGAGCGCCTCAAAGCAAGACCCCTACCAAACTACAACCCTCACGAGAAGCAGTTGATTTTAAGAAGGAATATTCCTCCAAATATACTCCGATCTGCTTTGAGAAAGGTTTTGACATCGGCACAGTCTCATGCCCACCCAAGAGGCTGGATAACTCAAGTCGGAATGGGTCTAGGTTTAGATTGGTATGGAGTTCAGCAAATTTATCAACAACAGGTTAATAACTCTGGAAATGCTGAGATTAGAAAAGTTTTAAATGACTTGCTCCCAAATTTTCATCAAGGAAGACCACGAAGGATAACCAATGCTCAGAGAGGTCTAGTTGAAAGGATGGCACAATCAACAATTACTGCCATCGAGAGTTTCTTAGCAGAATTGGAACAGATCATCATAAAAAAAGCCCAATAGTTGAAGTGGATGGGGATATTCCCAATCCAGACTGACAGTTTCACTCCCCTACACCGATAACCTACTCGGTAATATGATTGGTTGTTAATTTCGCAAACTATTTAAGATTTAGTCAAGCTCATGGGTAATCTACGACAAAGCCAAACTAGACAGACACAAGCTCGAGATCAGTCAATAGTATCAGGAAATAGGAAGCCAACATACCACCCAATCGACGAACTGCAAGGGATAATCGGCAACCGAGCACTGGGTAATCTAATTAAATCCCAGCAATACAAATCTGGAGAAGTTCATCGTTCCCAAGATCCTCTGCTGAATAGTGTCTCCCCTGTTAGTGGGCAACCAATTCAGCGAATGCCAATGTTTAGGGGACTTTCCCATGAGTTAATGGGTCATTGGCAGCAGGGCAATCCAGTACAGGCGAAGCTAACTATTGGTGAAGCT
>NZ_JAAHIE010000910.1:0-2266 GCF_010671945.1 Moorena sp. SIO4E2 | reverse complement strand
TGGATTTGCTGTTCAACACCTTAAAAGAGCATCAACGAAAGTGGGACAATCAAGGGAAACTGGCTGAGCTAGAACTAGCATCCCTGTGGCAATTGGATATCCCCATCTTCTCAGCTAAGGCAACTGGCCCTCTAGATTTAATCCACAATTACCAACAATCCCTGCCAGATGCGATCGCGATTTCCCCATTGGACAATGCAGTCAAACGCATTGAAAAATTATCTGAGGAGAACCGAATCCGGCAGAACCAGTACATCTACAGTAGCCTATCCACAGACGAACTGAATAGTCCCTACTTTATCGCTTCAGCGGTTAATTACGCCCAGCAAATTGGTTGGCAGTTGTGGGAATTACTTGAACCCGATGCGAGTAAGGCTCCATGGCAAACCTCCGACTATACAGCTACTGGAAAACGTGTGGTAGATGTCGGGCCAGATATTTACTCGGGTTCAGCGGGGATTTGCCTATTTTTGGCTTATCTTGATGCCCTTCACCCCCAGCCAGAATTTCGTCAAGCAGCAGAGCGAGCCTTCAAGCACGCCATGGAGCACCCTAGTTCACCCTTCGTTGGGGCGTACCAGGGAACAGCTGGATTGATTTACCTGTTAACCCACCTGGCTCAGCTATGGGACAGACCAGAATTGCTGGAGCGGGCAGTAGAGTTGACTCACGAACTAATGCCACGGATTCCTCAGGACAAATACTTTGACCTTTTGCTCGGAGTCACGGGGGTGATTCCTGTCATGGTGGGGTTGGCAAACACCACTTCTGGCCAAGGGAGAGATAGTGCCATAGATTGTGCTGTGCAGTCTGCTCAATATTTGCTCCAAGGGGCAACTCGCCAGGGGGACACCCTAAGTTGGGAGGGTGGGCGACCGGATCTAAACCAGCAGAATCCCACCGGTTTTTCCCATGGTTCGAGTGGTTCAGGGTGGGCACTAATTTTGCTGGGGTGTGATCTTGACAAGCAAGAGTACATTCAGGCTGGTCGTCAATGCTTTGCCTATGAAGCGACTCACTTTGATCGGGAGCAGAAGGATTGGTATGACCTGCGCAAATCGGTCATGGTAGCTGACAGAAACGAACCCCATTTTGCCAATGCTTGGTGCAATGGGTCGGCGGGAATTGGTTTGAGCCGTATTGCCAGTTGGGCAGCTTTAGGGAAAAATGACGAAGATATTCTGCGGGAGGCTTACGCAGCTCTCAATGCTACTTTGCGGAATTTTGACAAGCTCGGTAATGATTCCCTATGTCATGGCAGATCTGGCAATGCTGAGCTATTGCTGCGGTTTTCTCAACTGAGGGACACACCTTATTTGCAGATGGAGGCTAACGTCCAAGCTCAAGCCCAATGGCGTCGGTTTGAGAAAGCTCGTACGTGGCTCTGTGGTTCTACGACTAAGGATCTCTTTCCCGATCTGATGCTTGGGATCGCTGGAATCGGAATGCACTTTTTGCGGCTAGCCTATCCGGAGCGAGTCCCTTCCCCTCTGATGCTCGATCCGCCTCCATCAGCATAAGCCGATAGACCTAGATTGAGGGGAAAGCTTGTGTCGGTGAAGGTAGACTCTGGGATTATTATTGTCGTGGTTGTAATTTTGTTGGTTTAATTGGTTGAAAAAGCTATGTCAAAAGAAGCGGTGGAGAAGTTTTATGAAGCTCTTGAAAATACAGAAGCATTGAGACAGCAAGTTAAGGTAATCACAACGGAAGAAGAGCTGGTTAAACTTGGTGCCAATCACGGTTATTGTTTTACCAAAAAAGATATAGCAGCAGCAAATGCTTCTTATGTTCCCAAGAGTGACAAACCTCTGATTTCCATTGATTGTTCTGAGTCTGCTTCTGATAAAGGGTTCCCCCACGCTTATCACTACGAGTTTAAGTTTTCCGAGATTCCAGGGTTTGAGAAAATTGCTGAGGAGGTCGGAAAGCTCAAAATCAAGCCAGATACGGTGGATATAGGGCTGTATGAAAAGAGTTTTTGGGAAGCAAATTTAAAATTTGCCGATGTTTCCCCAGCTGATCCAGAATTCCAACAGCGGTATCTCAAATCATTGCGCTCCTACCTGGATCAAGGTGTGGCTTCATCCCAGCCTGAATATGCCTGGAGTCAGTTCCACTTAATTAATCTGGATCGGTATGTTGACCATTCCCTTTACGATGATTATTTTAGGACGAAAGTAAAGTTAATCGAACTCCTGGAAGAGTTCTTTGGAGCTGAAATTAGGTTCTCAGGAAGCTTATGGTATCCGCCGAATGCTTATCA
>NZ_JAAHIE010000091.1:9072-19566 GCF_010671945.1 Moorena sp. SIO4E2 | reverse complement strand
TCATCACCCCTAAAGGTTTCTAGCTTGATGCTTAGGGCAATAATTTCCAAGAGATTAGTCAGATCCGTGGGGCAAATTTCCCGCATATGCTGGCGGATTGCCCAGGCTACCGCATTATCCCCTAACTCCTGCCTGCGCTCAGCTTCGGTTTGCAACACCTGGAGCAGTTCCTCTGTCCAAGTCTCTAATTGCTCTGACTCCGCCTCCGCCATCACCAGCAGCCAAGTGGTTTGGGCTTCGGTTTCTTGACCCTGCAATAGGAACAGTAATCCTAAATGCCAGTAGTAGGCGATGACATCAGGTTCAGCGTCAATAGCCTGTTCGTATAAGCTTGCGGCTTTACTGTAGTCCCCCTGGATTAGATATTGCTCCGCTTGTTCCTGCCAGTTAGTCATACTTTTGTGCTATTTAAATTAAACAGATAACCCCATTTTATAATACTATTGAAAACCTGATTAGGGTAATTGTCCACTGAAGTATTTCCATAAAAAAAAGTAGGTAGAACCGTCTACCCACTCTAAGTAAATATCTTATTTTAGGTGATTCAAACTGTTGTCAGCAAGGTTTTAAATTAAGTATCAATAAGCTTATAACTTCTTCCACTCGTCGCCACACTTGGGATTACCATCTCCATCAAGAGTGACATCTGCATCCTCAGCCTTTGGACCGTCAAGTCCCACAGCTTTTTTACCTTCACACAATACAGCCAAGGTGGTTGCCTCACTGGTTTCTGCGATCTCACCTAAGCCTACGGCACCTTGATATGCTTTAAGTGAAGATTGATCATCAAATTCAGGAGGATCATCCTCATTATTACGCTTCTTTATAGGGTCTGCATAGTTAGAGACCCTTGCTTTATCGGTAGTTTTATCCTCTATCCCGTACTTGTAGTTCTTAGTATCTGTAGCAACGCCAAGACCTAACTCACCAAAACCACTAGTTTCAGTTACAAACCCATCGTTTTCCAAGTAGTAGGCTTGCTGAGCTCTATTCATGGAACCGACATAGGTTTTAGCTTCTGACTGCTTGGCTTTATTAGCTTGGTTCAAGAAAGAAGGCAGAGCAATGGCGGATAGAATTCCAATAATGATGATTACAACGAGTAGTTCAATAAGGGTAAAACCTTCGTCTTGCTTTTTCTGGCTCAGGTGCTTAAGCAGTTTAACTTTTAGATCAGTTTTCATAAGTCTTTATACAGATGTGGGATGCTGATTTGTTGTAAGCAGTCAGTGGTCAGCGGTCAGTGGTCAGCTTTTTTTATTCAAAAGCTGTTCCCTTACCCAGGCCTACGGCCAATGGCTGAAAGCTGATAGCTGATAGCTGATAGCTGATAGCTGATAGCTGATAGCTGATAGCTGATAGCTGATAGCTGAAAGCTGATAGCTGAAAGCTGAAAGCTGAAAGCTGATAGCTGATAGCTGAATGCTTACCAATTGTTTTCTTCTAGACTTAACTTACCCACTTGTTTTGATTTTCATATCATCTAGGGGAAAAAAAATTTTGAGGTGTGGGGATCCCCCTCCCGTCCCCCTTAATAAGGGGGAAGCTAGAGATGTAGGTGTAGGGTGCGTTAGGGGCGGGCTTGCCATCATGTTCAACACCGAGCGCCAGTGTTGAGAGAGCCCGCCCCGTAACGCACCACCAATGGGAGTAGGGTGTGGGGTGTGGGGTGTGGGGTGTGGGGAATCGGGAATCGGGAATCGGGAATCGGGAATCGGGAGCACTGTCCACCAGCAAGGGATGAATCGGTCAGGTTTGAATTAGATGTAGGGTGTGTTAGGGGCGGGCTTGCCATCATGTTCAACCTCGTAGGCAGTGTTGAGATAGTCCGCCCCGTAACGCACCGGAAGGGTTGGGTGGAGAGAGCTGGATGGGATTGACCTTGGCCAAAAGGCCAAGGGTGGCCTTTGGCCACGCTGGGCGAACGCGAATGGTCACGCGGGGCGCGATCGCATATCTCAAATCAACCAGGTTACCATGAAGATGTAGGGTGGGCAGTGTGTCAGACAAATCAGATCACAAAGCCATATTGACACTCCCCACGGTTAGAAACCGGGGGATTCTCGGTTCAGCGAGCCAACTTGCTCATCCAGGCCGGAACCAAGAAGAGTAGAGGTCGATTCTCCCCGAGCGTTCTGAAAAGTTCCCGTGTGCCCCACGGTACTCAAGGCTCTCGTTAAGATGTTTTTAGCGGCGTTATGATCGCGATCTAACTGACACCCACACTTACAGACATGGGTTCGAGTTGACAATGACTTCTTGACCACTTCACCGCAACTAGAACAATTTTGGCTAGTATAAGCAGGATTCACTGCGACAGTTATTCTTCCAAACTTTTGTCCAAAATATTCTAGCCACTCCCTGAACTGATACCAACCTGCATCATTAATAGACTTGGCAAGACAATGGTTTTTGACCAGGTTCTTAACTCTTAAATCTTCGTAGGCGACCAGGTCGTTAGACCGGATTACGCAACGCGCCAGTCTCTTGACATGTTCTTCACGCTGCCTACTTATTTTAAGATGTGTTCTACCCAGCCTATTAATAGCCTTGTTTCGGTTAGCTGAGCCTTTCTTTTTCCGGGAGACTCTACGCTGATAAAACTTTAATCGCTTTTCGCCTTTGCGATAGAATCTAGGGTTAGGTTCTGAGTACCCATCAGAGTCGGTGTAAAACTCTTTTAGTCCAACATCCAATCCAACAGTAAAACCAGTAGCTTCTAGCTGTTCTGAATTGTCGAGTTTTACGCAGAATTGAATGTAGTAGCCATCAGCTCTTTGTACAATGCGAACCCGCTTGATCAGTTTCTGGTCGAAACGCCACAATTCCCAGGTTCCTTTGAGCTTGACTAGCCCTATGCCTTTTTTGTCTGTGAATTTAATGGATTTTTTATCTAGAGATAATTTCCATCCAGATTGCTTATACTCAACAGACCTAGAATGCTTCTTGAACTTAGGGTATCCCTTCTTGCCTGGGATTTTCTTTTTGCAATTATCAAAGAACCGTTTAATGGCACGTTCTACGTTCTCAACAGAGGCTTGACAAGCATGACTGTTGAGGTCTTTGACAAACTTAAACTCTTCCCTTAATTGAGTGTTGTAGCGATAGAGTTCTTTCTTCCCTGCCCCGCGATTATCTATCCAGTACCTAAGCACTTTATTCCGGACAAATCGAGCAGTTCTGATAGCTTCATTAATTGCTAACTTTTGAGGCTCTTTTAGGACAGCTTTAAACTCCATAACCAACACTATAACATCACCTCCTTGGGTTGTTTATTTACTTACTATTATAGTCGAAACATTAAAGAGAAAGTTCCCGGGCAGTTAGGGAATAAATTCCTGTTCGGGCTAACCCCATGGATAGAATCCAGGGGCTTGCGCCCTCAGGGTCTTCGGTCAAAGTACACACTGCCCACCACCAAAGGATTAATCGGTAAGGTTTGAATTAGGATTGCAAAATTAATGGGATTGACCTTTGGTCACGCTACGCGAATGGCCACGCTACGCGAATGGTCACGCTACGCGATCGCATATCTCAAAGAAACCAGGTTGATCAAAGATAGCGCTATAATTAAGCCGTCAACCTGGTAACCTTCAGTTGTGGGGATCCCCCTCCCGTCCCCCTTAATAAGGGGGAAGCTAGAGATGTTGACATCCTCCCCTCCCGCGCGCAACTTCGCTATGCTCCGTTGCTTTGAGGAAGGGGATTCCAGAACCTCGCGATGCTGGTTTTCTGCTTCGTTCCCCGCCAACTAGAGCATCGTGACCGATACTCCCTGTCGCTCTGAGTCCACAGACATTTTCTAGTACGCTATGCCCTAGCGCAGATATTCCACGATTTCTAAGAACCTGAGAAGCTGCTACATCTCTTGTAGTTCTGTATCCACACTCATTACAGTGGTGGGAACGAACATCTAGAGTTTTCTTCCCTGTATGTGCGCCACAGTTAGGACAAGTTTGACTTGTGCCATCCTTGTTAACTTTGGCAAAATACACATTTCTGAGAAAACACACCCACTCAAGGATATTTACAAACTGACCAAAGCCAGCATCAGCACTATGTTTCGAGAGGATTCCTCTTTGCCAACTAACAAAGTTGATATCCTCAACAAATATCATGCCAGCACCATCACAAAGATGATGAGCTAGTTTAAAGTGCCAATCCTTTCTGGTATCCGATATGCGTTGATGTAGCCTAGCTATTTTTTGGTTTAACTTGTGTCGATTATTTGAACCTTTTTGCTTATTCTTTAGCCTACGTTGCAGCAATTTAAGCTGGCTTTGTAAGGTTTTGAGAAACAATGGTCGCTTAATCTCTTCACCGTCACTGGTAGCCACAAACTTATCAAAGCCTAAATCCAGTCCTCTAGGATGACCATGAGGTATGGGATTAGGAACATCAACATTTAGCTGTAGTGACAGCATCACAAAGTAACCAGATGCTTTTGAGACTATCCTTGCTTGGCGTACTTCAAACCCATGGGGAATCGGTCTTGACTGTCGCCATTGAACCCATCCCAACTTAGGAAACTTGATTGCATCATTTCTAATCGGGTCTAAACCTAGTTGTGGAAAGACAAACGAACGCATCCGATACTTATTCTTAAAGCGTGGAAAACCGAAACCTCTAGCTTTCATGTCATCCCAAGCTCTATCTAATGTTCTTAGAGTTTGCTGTAAAACTTGAGAATGAACCATCTTTAACTGAGGATATTGTTTCTTAGCCTCCGTTAGTTGCTTGGCTTGTTTGTGGTAATTGGGAAATGGTTCGTCAGCAGAAATGATGTATTCAGAATGAATCGAACAAGCATTGATAGCCGACTTACGAGAGTTACACCAATCTTTACGCTGTCTAAGCGCAAAGTTCCAAACACAACGGCACACATCTAAAGTTTGTTCGATGATGGCGGTCTGTTCGGGGGTTGGTTGTAGCTTGTATTCGTAAGTCATTGTTAGCATGGATTCATTCTAGCTTACATGAGCTATGATGCTGTGTAAAGATGTAATGTATTTGCCAATTTTCGGGGCATCGAACCCCTCAATTGGCTTGAGGGAGTCCATGTATCCCCGCCCTAAAACATTGCTCGTCTGAACGACTCGCTCGTTTTTGAGGACGGGGTTTTATAGCTCCCTCAAGCTCCCTCATTTGATAAACAAGAGCGATGGTTCCCCTCTTGTTAAGGGGGCATCCCATCTCAACACCCTACAAGCTCTATGGTTCACTCCAACACCACCATCGACGAACAACTGCGCCCGTTTCCAGACCATACCCAACTGCCGGAATCTGATGGAACCTTTGTGAAAAATTTTCAGGAACATCCCCAAAGCATTCTTCTGACTGACTCCATCGAGCCAGTTTTGCAGGAGCTTCACCCTGACAATCGCTATGCCATCGGTCAAGATTGTGGGATTTACTGGCGAGAGACTAACCCCCCGGAAAAAGGTGCAGAAGCCCCGGATTGGTTTTATGTGCCTGACGTGCCCCCCCGACTTGATGGCCAGATTAGACGCTCTTATGTGTTGTGGCGGGAATATATAACACCTCTGATTGCCCTAGAGTTTGCATCGGGTACAGGTGCGGAAGAACGGGATCGGACACCGTTACAAGCCGTAGATGGTACTGTTCAAAAACCCGGGAAATTCTGGGTATACGAAAAAATTATTCGCATTCCCTACTACGGCATCTTTATGATCAATACCGGGGAGTTGGAAGTGTACCACTGGGAAGATGGCACCTACGAGCGCCTGAGTCCCAACGAGCGCAACCACTATCCCATTAATCGAATGAATGTAGAACTAGGGGTATGGCAAGGCACCTATCTCGGTCTAGCCGAACAACCTTGGTTGCGATGGTGGGATCGAGAGGGAAATCTACTACTAACTGGCAAGGAGCGGGCAGCCTACGCTGAGGCTCAAGCCCAGCAGGAGCAACAAAAGCGGCAACAGTTGGTAGCACAATTGAAGGCTCTGAGTCCCGAACAACTTCAGGCTTTAGGAATTGATGCGGCACTTTTGGAGTAGGGAATCGGGAATCGGGAGTCGGGAATCGGGAATCGGGAATCGGGAATCGGGAATCGGGAGAGGCGTAGGGTGTGTTAGGGGCGGGCTTGCCGTTATTTGTGGCCTCAACGCCCGGGTTGAGATAGTCCGCCCCGTAACGCACCACCTGGGGAGTGTGCAGAGAGCTGGATGGGATTGACCTTTGGTCACGCGGGGCGCGTTCGCATTTCTCAAAATTAATGCGATCGCACCGGTAACAAACCACCAAGATGATCTCAATGGGATCGCATATCTGGAAATTAATGCGATCGCACCGGTAACACACCACGAAGATGATCTCAATGGGATCGCATATCTGGAAATTAATGCGATCGCACCGGTAACACACCACGAAGATGATCTCAATGGGATCGCATATCTGGAAATTAATGCGATCGCACCGGTAACACACCACGAAGATGATCTCAATGGGATCGCATATCTGGAAATTAATGCGATCGCATCCGGATGCTGCTGGCGAAATATAAGTTAACATCCAAAACACTTATTCTGCCGTTGATTACGTTACAAAACTATAAAATGTTTTTCGACCATTACACTGAATATCAAGGCTTTCAGCGTGTTAATAAATGTTTCGCCAGCAGCATCGCATCCGTAACGCACCACCAAGATGATCTCAATGCGATCACAAACTTCAAAGAAACTGATGGCTGATCCTGGTGCGTTACGGGACCGGCTGTCTCAACCCTGGCCAATCGGCCAAAAATCCAGGAGAGCCGGTCCCTAACGCACCCTACGGCTACCAACTAACTGTGGAATGGGCATCTTGGTGGAATGGGCATCTTGGTGGAATGGGCATCTTGGTGGAATGGGCATCTTGGTGGAATGGGCATCTTGCCCGTTACAATAGACCTCTTGCAAAAGTATTTTTCTAATAGTGTTCTTGATGCAATAGCGAGTGGTGGAAACCACGGCAGTCGCTCATGGGGGGAACCCCCAAGACCGCGCTGCCTCCCCAAGACCACTTAGGTGCGCTTACAGTCGTCGAATTAAATTCGCCACGGGTCGCACCTCTGCATCGCTTTGCGTCAATTCTTGTCCACTGTTCCGGTGATCCGCTGTTCCCTGTTCCCGACAACTGCCGCGAAGTCTAATATATTTTCGCGCGGGCAGCCAATCGGCCAAAAATCCAGGAGAGCCGGTCCCTAACGCACCCTAAGGCTACTGCCTGCCCACCAGCAAGGGATTAATCAGTGAGGTTTGAATCAGGATGGCTACGGCCAAACGCGATCGCAAACCTGACATCAACCGGTAATGGTGGGCAAAATTTCGATGATCTAGATTTCTCCAAAGCACCCTGGTGTTTTTGCCCACCCTACAACATTAATGGGTACGCATATCTGACATCAACCGGTAATGGTGGGCAAAATTCTGTGATCATGAACTACTCCAAAGCACCCTGGTGTTTTTGCCCACCCTACAACATTAATGGGTACGCATATCTGACATCAACCGGTAATGGTGGGCAAAATTCTGTGATCATGAACTACTCCAGAGCACCCTGGTGTTTTTGCCCACCCTACAAGCTGCTGCTTCGCGATCGCACTGATGGCTGATCCTGGTGCGTTACGGGACCGGCTGTCTCAACCCTGGCCAATCGGCCAAAAATCCAGGAGAGCCGGTCCCTAACACACCCTACGGCTACTAACCTTTAACCTTCAACCTGCCAACCTGCCAACCTGCCAACCTTCAACCTACCAACCTACAAACCTTCAACCTGCCAACCTTCAACCTTCAACCAAGATATACCCATAATTCTCCAATCCCATCAATGCCTCTTTCACCGTATCAAACGCCTTCTGCTCAGCTATCGGCTCCAGGGTTACGGGATCCACTGGGCGCAATCTCTGCCATCGCTCTACTAAAGATGGCATCGACTGAGGGGAATCAAATAGAGGTAATAAACAAGAGGCAACGGCACTGTCTACCAGAGACTCCACTCCACTCACTGGTAGATACCTACTAATTTCAAAAGGCTGTAATTCAGTAATGGCTTTGAGAATATTTTGTTTCACGTCTGGTATATTCAGCTGAGGATGGAGATGTACCTTAGCCTTCTGCCAATCGGACAGTGTCCACTCGGAAATTGGAGTAAAGGATTGGCCTTGCTCGGGATGTCCACACCAGAAATCTATGAGCCGATGAACAGGATGTAATAGCTCAAACAAATGCAGTCGGTCTTCCACAGAAATATCTGGCAAGCTCATGGCCAAAAACACTGGCAAATTGTCTGGTTCTTTAAATAGACTCATTAAATCCCATTGTCGCCAATGGACCATACTGATGAATTCTAGATTAGCCTCTCTTAAGCCAGCGAATAAATCAGGAATGGTGTAGCCTTTATCCCCTTGGAAAAGATAGTTCATTAAAACTGTTTCTTTTCCGTCTTCCCTCTCATATTTAGGATCCCATGTTCTAGCTTTTAGTTCAACATTATTCTTTAACGCTTTCATGGTATTTAAAGCAATGTCAATCTCCATATCTTCGGGATTTTCATCAAATAATCCCATCACATGGAAGACTTCTTGTGCCCGAAAATACAGGTGACGTTGATGCTTACTGTGTAGATTGCTGCGAATTATTCCCTGAGGCTTCAAAACCGCTTTCATCGCTTTCAGGGCAACAGCTGGATCAGGAAATAAATACAGTAGCTCGTCGCAATTAATATAATCAAATTCCCAACCAGCGCTAGGTAAGTCATAAATAGAGAGCTGATGAAATTCTGCCTCATCAAACCCATAATGGCTTAATCGTTTACGGGCTAAATCCAGAGACTGCTCCGAAATATCAATCCCAATAATTTTGGCTCCGGGATTCGCTTCTGCTAAGGTTAATGAGCCGTATCCCGTGCCACAGCCAGCATCTAAAATTACTTTCTGGTCTGGATTAATGACTTGGTGATTTCTTAAATAATAGGGGGTAACTAAATTATGGAAATAAAGTAAGCTTAGCTGCTTTTTTGGGGAGCGGTCGATGGGAATTCTGGGATAGGGGCCAAAATCAAATTGTTGACGAATTTTTTCTTGTAATTCAGAGGCGTTTGTATCCATAATTAGGGAGTAGGGAGTAGGGAGTAGGGAGCTATCAGTTATCAGCTATCAGTTATCAGCTTTCAGCTTTTAGCTTTCAGTTATCAGCTATCAGTTATCAGCTTTCAGCTTTTAGCTTATGCGCTACGCGCACGCTACGCGAACAGCCATTGGCCACACTACTTTAGGTGCTTTTGAATAAAATAAGCTGACGGCTGATAGCTGACTGCTGACTGCTGACCGCTGACCGCTGACTGCTGACTGCTAACTGCTTACCTTATAACCTGAATACAACCTTTCACAATCTTGATGATAAGTTTACCAAAGATTTATAAAGAATGTCCAGATTGTTGGGTAGTATGACCTAGGTAAAATAATCAGGGATTTAGATGGCTGAATTATCATCATCATTAGCTGTCACCAAAGGGATGGCTAAAAAATTAGCTATGGCTACAGCATCAGCAGCATTGATGACTGTGGTAATGCCTAGTGTGGCCCAGGCAGTTACCCTAGTTAAAAATGTAGTTGTTAAGCCCCCCGTTGGTGAGGAGCCTACTGCCCAACTTTGTCTTCCTTTTTGTAAAACTGGGGATTCCATTACCACAGATCTCGGGCGTAGAGTGGTAATTGGAAATAACATCGACAAGACCTTAACCAGTATACTCTACACAATTCCTGGCGAAGAAGATGCAGCCTGGAGTAAGGAAAGTATTTCTGATATTTTCAGTGAACTTATCTTTTCTAAGGATATGAAAAAACTGTTGCTAACCTCAGGGAGTGTTGCTCCTGGTGAGGCAGTTCTTGCTTTTCGAGAAGCTGATCAAAATGTGACCTTTGACATTACAGTGTTTTATGACGGAGCCCCGGCTACCGTTCCTGAACCAACCACTGTATTCGGTATATTAGCTGTTGGTGCATTAACTGCTACCTCAGCTCTCAAGAAGAAGCTTTAGGTCTGGGCTAGGGGAGTAGGGAGTAGGGAGTAGGAACCCACCCCTAACCCCTCCCAGGAGGGGAACGGGAATCGGGAGTCGAGAATAGTTGAAGAAGCGATGCTCCTTTGGAGCCGCTGCGCGATGAAGCGTTCGCGTAGCGTGGCCAAAGGCCTCAGCTTCCGCTAAAAGCGATCGCATTTATCCTCCCCACTCTCCCCTCCTGTGAGATCATGTCGGAATCATTACCCTTAATCAAAATCTCCCCCATCTCCCCATCCTTACAAGGGTAGGTTTTTTACAAAGGAGCGAGTAGCTACTTTCATGATTGTAGAAACCCCGGAAAATATGTATTAAAATACACAATGATTTCCGTGAAAATTCTAACTATTTGTATCAAAATACACAATAGTTTCCGGGAGAATTCTGCCCATTTCCCGATTCCCGATTCCCGATTCCCGACTCCCGACTCCC
>NZ_JAAHIE010000091.1:0-9037 GCF_010671945.1 Moorena sp. SIO4E2 | reverse complement strand
ACTCCCGATTCCCTACTCCCTACTCCCTACTCCCTATTAAAATTACCAAGGATTCCCCACAATAGTAAACCATGCCCAATAGTAAGGATGGGATAAATTATTATTAGTGTTAGTATTATCCTTAAGCATCTCTACTTGGGCTAACCTTAAGGCTTCTGCTTTTATAGGGACTACTTTTAAATGGTCATAAAAAGATTTCAGGAGTTTAAACGTTCCATTTTGAGGCACTGCTAACAAACTAGCTAAAACCGATTGCACTTTGGATTGATAGGCAAATCCAGCAAATCCTAATTCATACTGTTGATTGCCAAGGGCTGTATCACAAGCACTTAAGACTAATAAGTTGACCGGTGGTTGCTCTAATCCCAAAGTTTCAAATTTTCCTAATCCTAATCGTTTTTTACCGAACTGAATGTAGGAATCATTAGCATTAGACCGAAATTTACCATGGGTTCCTAAATGAAGGATATTAAAAGATTTCTGATTAATTTCATCCTGGAGATTAGCGATAGTGAAGTTTTCGTTTTCTAGGGCTTTAGCTGACCAGGTATTGACTAAATGCTCGATTAGTTTGGGAACATAGGGTAAGTCTCGATGCTGGTGAAATTTTTCCGTGCCCATAGCCAGCACTGGGGCTTTTCTGACATCGGTATAGTTGGTATCGGTCAAGCTCAAACTAGGCACTAAACCAACACTGTATTTTTCCACAATAAAGCTTTCGCCATCATGGAGGGCGGCTAAAGGGAGAGACTGCAAGCTTTTATCCATCACAAACACCAAGTTATTGATGTTTTGTTCATCTAATGTCTTCTGGAGGGGTTTAATCAGTAATTGATAGAGTTGTTGGGATTTGGCTAGGTCTTGTGGTCGAAAAACCCCTGCTCTAGGAGATGCTACACTATCCCGGAATGATTGAGCTAAGGCTAACACTTGCTCCCGGCTGGTATTAGCAATCCGTTTGTAGATCATTTTGCCTTGGCTAGTTACCAATACCAGTTCTAACGGAGCATTAGGCTTGGGCTCTACAATTACATTAGGATTGATGTTGAGGAATTCGGTTTTTAAGACAACGTCTCGTCCTGGTAAATTTCCAGAATTCCGAAAAAAGACATAGATCAGTGCTGGTCTAGCATCGGTAACTTGTTCAATTTCCTTGAGTTCTGTTTGAATGTCTTTGGCTGTTTTAATCTCAGCAACAGATGACTCAACTTGACCGTTGTCTTGACTGGTGACTTGACTGGTAACTTGACTGGTAAAATAATCCTCTAGTTGATAGACTAGCATTTCTTTGGACAATGCTTCAGTTTCTTCTATCATCAATGGTGGGAGGATTTCCTGTGGTAACTCAGGTAAATCTGGCTCACTATTGGTTACTTCAGTATTACTAGTATTAGGAGATGACTGAGTAATCAGCTCAGTAATCAGTTGAATCTGACTGGGAAAATTACCCTGAGTATAGGACTCCAGAAACCGTTGCGTTGGCAAAATAGAATTCTGTGTGCCAGTGGTAATGGCTCCAGCGGTACCATTGATGCTGGCATCCCCGACAGTAAAGGGTATGGAACTAGCTGCGCCATTATGTCGGATGATGACTGACCCTCCTGCCACTCCGCCCCTAGTGGAAATACTAGCTGTGGTCTGATTGCGTCCGCTAAAGGTATCGGTAGCTCGGAAAAATCGACCAGCGGTAATATCAACATCACCACCACTACCGTTTTCTCCCCCTTGAGCATTAATCGCCCTGACTTCCACATCTCCAATCGGGTCGATAATCACATTTCCGCCATCACCAAGACTACCGCTAGTATTAATTAAGCCAGTCTTAATGGTAGTGGAAGCATCGATAACAAGATTACCACCACTAATACCAGAGGTGTTGAGGTTTTCTGTGAATACCTCTCCATTCCTAGCGGTAAGGTTGATATCGGAGCCATTGGTGATAATGTTCTCAACTGCAATACTTTGATTGGCCTCTAGAGTAATCGAAGCATCGTCTATGCCTTGAATTGTGCCATTGGCGATGATGGCACCTGATCCGGCTGGGGCTTGAATGGTTACTGGGTCTTGGAAGGTGACCCCAGTTTCAGCAATGGTAATGTTAGCGCTACTGTTAGGATTACCGATAGTGATAGCAGTAAAGCCATCTTGCAGGAAGTTGATTTCTTGGGCAGTTAGAGCTATAATACCAGTCTGGCTCCTGTGATTGCCACCAATTGCGATCGCTTGATCAGCGCTGAACGGTTGTAATGTAATGGTGGCATTCCCTTGAACTATGTCGTTAAAGTTAATTTCATCAGCAGTTAGGGTAATATCTCCTAGGGGAATGGTGCCTCCCACTGCATCATTAAACTGAATGGTGCCAGTGCCAGCATTAACGCTCAGGTCTTGATTACCGTCAACGGTATCATTAAAGGTAATGTTACCGCTAGTGCTAGTGATGTTAGCACTAGTGTTAGGGCTAGTCGGATCAAGATTGAGGGGTTTGAGGAAGCTAATGTTACCACTCCCAGATGTCACAGTGCTGTTGAGATTGATTTGAGTAGTATTGAATTGCCCAATGGAGATACTCCCTGAACCCTGAGCACGGATGGGTTGATCAATGGTGATAGTACCAGGTATATCTTGTCCGAGACGAATGCTGCCATTTTTAGCAGCGCTAATCCCATTCACACCAGCCACGGAGGTGATCACAGCATTGGGGTCTTGAAGGTTAAGGATAATATCGCCACTATTGCGGGTAACGGCAGCAATATTCTTAGCTTGAACATCTATACCATTAGCATCGGCGTAGCTAAATCCATTTTCAGCATCGAATAAAACTGCCCCTTGTTCCCCATCAATGGTTACTTCAGTCCCCAGATTATCAAAGATGGTACCAGCAGAGATAAATTGAGCTGTCTGATTATTAGCCAGTTGGACAGCAGGATTGGTGTCACTGCTGAGAAAGTGAATATCCCCGCCTCTGACAATAACATTGAGATTGGCCTGACTCAGGTCAAAGTTGCGGATTCTTACATCACCGGTAAATTCAGGATTTCCAATTGTTAAGGTACCGGAAGTGCCTAGAGCGAGATTATTGAACAAATCCGCTGTGGTGATTTGGAAGGTGCCACCAGCATCTTTCCCTATGCCCAAAGTAGTATTAGGGTCTTTTGGTTGGATAGTGATGCTTTCAGCCATCAGCTGGGAAATCACTTCAATCCCACCAGCGGTAATCAAAACATCTTTAATCTTACTGGCTTGTAAGGGTTGCTCCGGATTGCCGAGACTGACTTGACCATCGGTATCAATGACTAGAGTGCTGGGGCTGTTGATGGGATTTTTGATAGTAATGTTACCGTTGGTAGCTGTGATTGCGATCGCTCCCCCATTTTCTGATTCCGATCCAGCATTGATACCGCTACCCCCACTATTGATTTGGATATCACCACCTCTGCTAGTTACGGTGACATCACCGGCCCCTGACCCACCAAAGGAATCAATACTAGGAATTTGAATAGTAGGTTGAGTGGTGGATAATTGACTATTGCCATCAGCATTTAGGGTAATATCCCCTCCCCTACCAGTATTATTAGCAGTATCTAAGCGATTATTCTTAGTGACTTCGATAGTGCTGCGAGAGTCAATCAGGATTTGTGGGGAATTAGTATTAGGATTACTATTACTTAAACCACCGGTCTTAATAGTGTCAACTTGAATTGCACCAGTGGTTAATGCAGTATTAGGCGAATACTGATTGGTTATCGAGACCAATCCATCCCGAGCTACGGTAATATCGCTAACTTTGATATCGGCACTGGTGGCATTACTGCTAAAATTATTACTAAAATCAAGATTACCTGAATTGTTTCCTGGCACTCCTCCTTGTTGTGTCCAATCAATCCCAGCTCTAATATCTAAGGTCGCCTGATTAGCACCATCAATCACCAAATTACTTTGGTCAGATAGAGTGACATTGGCTAGATTAGCAAGGATGGGATCGGAGTGGGTTGGACTAATCTTAGGGTTAGGCTGATCAGTAGGATTAATCGCAATCTCGCCTAAGGTAACACTACCCCCTGCTAAAATATGTAAGGAAGCGCCTTGATAGTTGCCTAGACTGACATCACCATTTGCTAGAATGATGGAATCATCAGGACTAATCCAATTCCCTGGACTACCATCTAACTGCTCAATCCGAAAACTAGCGCCTGTTTGATAGCGACTACTGCCTTGTACTGGATTAGCGGAACGCAGTACCATGTTGCCACCAGAGAATAAACCACTAGCTTGATGATTGGGGGTTGAAATCTCTATGGCTTGATTGCCCTGGATGGATAAATTGCCGAGGGCTTCAGCAATAAAGGGGCGCGCTAGACTATCATGCGATCGCACTGTATTGCCAGCCAACAGATTCAAATCCCCAGTGGTAGAGAGCTGGCTTTCGACTAAGGTGAGATTATTAGCAGCTGATAGTGTAGCAGTCTGAGCGTTTACCTCCCGAGCCACCACATCACCCATCTCAATCGGTAAACCAGAATCCGCGAGCTGTACTTTACCATCTGGCTTCACCACAATCGGTGTCTGTAACCCTTCAACTCCGTCGGTCAACAAGGTTGGTAAATCCTGAGGTGTAAATGGTAGCTGCTCCCCATCAGCATCCGTTGGTAATTCAATTTCGATATTTAATAGGTGTCCTGGTTGGCTAATCCTAACTAAATTAGCACCATCTACAGCAGCCAGAGTAACCGTTCCGTTGGCAGCACTTACGTTTCCAGTACTGATCACACTACCGCCGATTAAGCTTAAGTTATTACCCTCTAGTAGTTCCAGATTCCCAGCATTAATAATACTCCCTGGTTGAGTCGAGTCAAAGGCCAAAGTCTGGGGATTACCGATTAAAGTTTGATAGTCATTTGACCCAAAGCTAGTGAACCAATTGTCTTCACCAAACCCAATCCGATTCGCTGTTGTTACGGTTAAATCACCTGGGATATTCAGACGAGCATTAGCACCAAACACCCATCCCGCTGGATTCATTAAAAATAAGTTTGAGTTACCTCCAGCTATTCGAATTAACCCGTCAACAATTGACGGCTTACCCCCAATCACCCGACCCAAAATATTACGAATTCGGGGATTAGACAGAAACGTAACTGTCTGTTCTGCCGTCAGACCAAATTCTTGAAAACTATGGAATAAATTGGCGCTATCTCCGGAAACTGTACCCCCGTCAACCGTCAACTCATTGCCATAAATTGTAATACTAGTGCCCGTACCATCTGTGGCTGGTATAATAGATTCAGCCTTAGCGACATGGACGGGATACAGTATGGCTATACCTAAATAAATTTCTCCAACTAGAGAAAAAAGTTTCCACAACCAGTTACTATGCCACCCAACAGCTTTCACGAGTCGATGCTCCCACTACACCAATAACTTACACCAATCACCTAAACTAATCATAACTTACTTAATCGCTACTTAATCCCTTACCTAACTTAATCCCTTACCTAACTTAATCGCTATTTAATTTCTTTATATTAGGTAATTTAACTGCATAATTTTGAATTGATCAACCTATGTAGTCACACATCATAATTATTCAGTTGCTTGCTAATTTATTTAATTGCTGAATTGTAATATTAATTGTAATATTAATTGGTTACAAAAATCCGCCTCCCTGGTTTATAGCAGAAGTCAGAAGTCAGAAGTCATTTGTCAGAAGTCAAACTCTTGCGCTTACCTTAGGTTTGAGACTTTTGTCATGTCCTAACTGCCCTGGCGACTGCTATACTTGCTTTCTTGGGTTTACTTGCTTTCTTGGCGTCCTTCCCGTCTTCGCCGTTGATCAAACACCCCCCTTCCTCAAATGTTACCATGATCAGACTGCTGGGAATACTATCCACCCTATCACTACACCAACCGGGTGCATCTCATATTTGTAAAAAACAAGGGGAGGGTGGGGAGGTTGGGAAGTGGGGAGAGATGCGGAGATGGGGAGATGGGGGAGTTTTTTATTAAGGGTAATTATCCCGACATGATATAGCACTACGCATTAAAGTGTTTGACATTGCTAAAAGCTGAAAACCTTTTGTAGTAAACTTTTGACTTCTGACTTGTGACTTGCGGACTTGCACGTAGCGCTATATTATGGCTAACTTATCAGGGCAGGGATTGATGGGTTTTGGTTAATACAATCAATAGGTAATTGACATCTGCATCATTATAATTAAATACCAACAATAAACTTTGTATAGCAGTCGAAGTAAAGCTTAAGACATATTTCTGCTCCCTGCTCCGAACGCGCCCCGCGTGGCCTACGGCCTTAGTCCCTGCTCCCTTTCAACCAAAATACTCTGTCCTAAACTATACTTCGGTTGCTATATAGTTAATTGTTATTCACCCTAGGCATAAGGATTCAGCCGTCAGCTATCAGCCCTTGGCTGATAGCTGACGGCTGATAGCTGATAGCTGATAGCTTACCTAGACATTAGTCGAGAGACTAGAACTTACCATTACTGGCAGCAATAGAAGTACCATTGCTCAAATACTGCTCAGGCTCTACATCAACCTCTACTACATCGTCTTGGTAATCTTGAGTTTTACTTCCAAAGAGGGTCTTTCTTGTCCAACGAACTAAGTTATCGACATAGGTAAATAATACTGGCACCACCACCAAGGTGAGCAGAGTAGAAGTGGTAAATCCTCCTATCACGGCAAGAGCCATCGGACTACGAACTTCACCATCGGCTCCCCATTCCAAGGCAATGGGAATCATGCCAGCAATGGTGGAGACCGAGGTCATCAAAATCGGTCGCAAGCGACTGACTCCAGCTTGAATGACTGCTTTAAACTGGGATGTCCCTTCTTTCTGATTGGCTAAGGCAAAGTCTACCAAGAGAATGGCATTTTTGGTCACCAATCCCATCAGTAATACTATTCCGATTAGGGCAAAAAGTGCCAATTCCTTCTGGCCAATCAACAGTCCCATTAAGGCACCACCGATGGATAGGGGTAAAGCCACCAAAATTCCAAAGGGATAGAGAAAACTGTTATACAACAGTACCAGAATGGCATAAATGCACAACACTGATAGCGCTAAAGCGCTTAAAAAGCCACCGAAGATGTCTTGCATAATCTTGGCATCCCCAGAGGGTTCCTCGGAAACTCCAGGGGGTAGGGGATTCATAGCAGGTAGGGATTGGACTTTTGCGATCCCATCTCCTAGGGAAATCCCTTGCAAGTTAGCTCCCAAAGACACCTGACGAGCACGATTAAAGCGGTCAATCTGGGCCGGTCCACTCCCTAAACGGATATCGGCTACAGCAGCGATGGGGACTAAGGTTCCATTTCGACTGGGAACCCGCAGATTTTTGAGGGTTTCGATGTCATCCCTCGATTCTGGGTCGAGTTGGACACGAATCGGAATTTGTCGGTCAGGTAAGTCAAATTTAGCCAGATTTGACTCAAGGTCTCCAATTAAGGCTAAAGAGGCTGTGCGTGCGATCGCTTGAACAGACACTCCTAAATCTGCAGCACGGGCAGGATTAGGTACAATCACAATTTCTGGTTTAACTAGACTTTCACTAGAGGTGACTTCCACTAAACCAGGACTTTGGCGCATCTGTTGTTCTAGAGTTTGGGCGGTTTGGGAAAGCAGTTCACCATTCTCACTCTTGAGAACAATTGATAAATCCTTGCTAGAGCCTCCAGCCCCTTGACTACGGAAACTAACCCTCGCGCCAGGTATTTTCTGGAAACCCTCACGCATCTGCTGCTCAAATTCTTGCTGAGATATTTCCCGTTGCTCTTTGGGTAAGAGTTTGGCGTATACAATACCAGAATTTACACCATCATTTCCAGCCCTGGCCAGAACATTTTCTATAGCTGGGTTTGACTGCAACAACTGATTTGTTTCTTGAACCACATCTATGGTTTCACTCAGCTCAGACCCCGGTGGCAGGTCAATCAATACCGTACTGACTCCAGTATCCTCATTACTAAACAAACCCTTGGGAATAAACTGTACAAGCTGCAAGCTACCAATGAAAAAAGCTACAGCTATCAACATCGTGGTAATCCGGTGCTTCAACGCCCAGGTTAATAAACCTCGATAAGGTTGTATAGGTCGCGTCTGATGGGTTGCAGGTTGTTCGCGTAGCGTGGCCTTTTGGCCAAGGTTAGCAGGTTGATGGTTAGCAGGTTGATGGTTAGCAGGTTGATGGTTAGCAGGTTGATGGTTATTGGGTTGAAGGTTAGCTGGTTGATGGTTAGCAGGTTGATGGTCAGCAGGTTGATGGTTATTGGGCCAACTTTCAACCTTCAACTTGTCAACCTTCAACTTGTCAACCTTCAACTTGTCAACCTTCAACTTGTCAACCTTCAACTTGTCAACCTTCAACTTGTCAACCTTCAACGGGTCAACCTTCAAGCTTTTTGATTTTGGCTTGAGCAAATAAGCACTCAGCATTGGTGTCATTGTTGTAGCTACTAGGGTGGAAAACATAGTAGATACCGCAACGGTTACTCCAAAGGGTTGGAAGAATTGACCAGGGATACCCCCCATGAAGGCTACAGGAATAAATACCGCGACAATAGTTGCGGTGGTGGCTACTACAGCTAAACCAATTTCCCGGGCCCCATCCCACGCTGCTCTCATGGGTTTCTTACCCATATCCAAGTGCTGGTCGATATTTTCAATCATGCAAATGGCATCATCGACCAAGTTCCCCACGGCTAGGCCTAAACCCAGTAGGGTCATATTGTTAAGGGTATAGTTTAGGGCTTTCATCACCAGAAAGGTGGGAATAATTGATAAAGGTAGCGCTATTGCTGTAATTAGAGTTACCCGCCAATTTCTCAGAAATATCCCCACGGTGAATACAGTCAGTATTGAACCGATAATTAGGGAATCAATGGTTGCTTGGTAGGACTCACGGATGGAATCAGCACGGGTGAAGATCAAGCGCAGTTCAATATCCTCTGGCAGGGTAGTTTTTAGTTGAACAACCGCCTTGCGAACCCCTTCTTCCACCGAGACTAAACTGCTACCAGA
>NZ_JAAHIE010000909.1:0-2270 GCF_010671945.1 Moorena sp. SIO4E2 | reverse complement strand
TCAGAGTCACTGCTTCAGTTAGCTCTAATACAGCTCGATCTTCCGGACTAAAAAACGGCGTTTCTCGCCAAGCATTTAGAACATAAATTCGTTGTTCTGTTTCTCCATTACTTCTGGCTTCTTTTGTATGCATATCGATACAAAACGCACATTTATTCAGTTGAGAAGCACGAATTTTAATTAACTTTATCAGTGTTTTGTCTAACCCACTTTTATTCACATAATTTTCCAAGGAATTCATGGCTAAATAAGCTGCTGGTTCAACTTTTTTTAATTCCAATCTTGCTTCCATTTAAATACCTCAATTGGTTGGTAAAATTACAAATTTAACTTTTGACGTTTTACGTGATTACCACATTCCTACTGCTTGATCAAGCTCAGCACGGGCATTGGCCAAAGATTCCTGACGGGCTTCTTCCCCTAAATCTAGTTTCTCGGCATGAATAAAGGTGATATCTGTAATGCCAATAACTCCAAAGATAGCCCTTAAAAAAGGTTCCTGATAATCGTAATCAGCACTAGGGTTTCCTGGAGAGAAACTACCACCACGAGCTGTAAAAATTAGCATTTTCTTTCCCTTAGGAACTAAACCCCGATATTGACCAGCTTCGTCAAAGGTAAAGGTGCGATTAAATCGGACAATTTGATCGATATAAGCTTTGAAGGTAGATGGAACATTGAAGTTGTACATGGGAATGCCAAAAACATAGCGATCGGCTGCTATAAATTCATCCACCAAAGTATCTGATACTTTAATTGCGTCTACCAATTCAGGATTGCGTTTTTCGGGAGGACAAAATGCTGCAGCAATCCACTTTTCATCCACATGGGGGACAGGATTATGACCTAAATCTCGATAGGTTACAGTGTCGTCTGGATAGAAAGACTTCCAAGTTTGAATAAACCGATTAGACAATTGCCGAGAAATAGAGCGATCGCCACGGGGACTAGCATCAATGTGAAGAATATGGGTCATAATTAAGTTGAAGGTTGTTCGCGAAGCGTGGCCAATAGGCCAAGGTGGTTTAGTTGTTCGCGAAGCGTGGCCGAAAGGCCAAGGTTGTTCGCGAAGCGTGGCCAATAGGCCAAGGTGGTTTGGTTGAAGGTGGTTTGGTTTAAGGGTTAAGGTGGTTTGCTTTAAGGTTCAGAATATAACCTGTAACCTGGTAACCTAGTAACCTAGTAAGCTGTAACCTGTAAACTCTAACCTGTAACCTTCAACCTGCTAACCTTCAACCTGCTAACCTCCTAACCTGTAACCGCGTCACCGCGTCACCTGTAATTGGGATTATTTGATGCCTACTGCCATTGAGTAAGCTCCTACAAGAGGTTTAGTGTAAGTATCTTTGAATCCTACTTTGTCCATCCAAGCACAGCAGTCTGCTCCTGTATAGTCGAAACCCCCAAAGGTTTCGATCAGCATATTTAGGCTCATCAGTAACCCAAACCTGTTCTGGCAGCGCTGATCGTCGATTAGTGCGTCGTAGACAATCAATGCACCACCGGTCGGGAGTGCTTCGTAGGCTTTGGCAATTAACAGGTGCTTTTGTTCTAGATTCCAGTCATGCAGGATGTGTCCCATTACCAAAACATCAGCACTAGGCAGCATATCCTGGAAAAAGTCACCACCATGGAAGTCTAATCGCTGGCTAAGTCCTCTGGAAGCAACATATTCCTCGTAAATTGGGCGAACCACTGGCAAGTCGAACCCACCTCCATGTAAATGGTCGTGACTTAGGGCAACTGTTACTGGTAACTGCCCTTGAGCCGTACCGATATCGATAAAGGTCTGAAACTTCTCCCATGGAAATTTCTCAGCGATCGCCTTAGCTACTCCCATACTGATCCCAGACATCGCTTCCAGAAAGATTTTTAGGCGGGCGGGGTCCCCGTAAAGGGTGCCGAAGAAGTCTTCTCCATTTTTGGCTTCATTCTGGGGTTGACCGGTTCGTAACCCTTCTGTTAATGAACCCCAAAATCCATAGAGACGGCTGTTGCACATCTCTAGGCAACCACCGATATAGGAAGGCTTGGAGCGGTCAAGAAACAAATCACTTTCAGGCGTGTTACTGTAACGGTCATTACAACGCTCTAAAACGTTTAAAGCAACTAGTGCATCCAAAAAATCTCGCGCACTACGGGGATGAAGTGCTAGTTTTTCAGTCAATTCAGCAGCAGTCATAGAACTCTGAGCCAGTTCAGTAAACACTCCCAGTTCGACTGCACTTAAGAATGTCTTAGATGCAGTCGAACTGGGAGTGTTTACTGAA
>NZ_JAAHIE010000908.1:0-2270 GCF_010671945.1 Moorena sp. SIO4E2 | reverse complement strand
TTCTGACTCACTCTCAAGGGATTGTTGCCCTCTTAGCCGCTAACCTGTATGTGTTCTGCTTCGGCTTTTCCTGGGGACCAGTGGTCTGGGTGATGCTAGGGGAAATGTTCAACAACCAGATTCGAGGGTCTGCATTGTCTGTTGGTGCTTCAACTCAATGGCTGGCTAATTTTTTCATTACCATCACTTTCCCCATTCTCCTGACTAGATTTGGTTTAGGTACTGCTTATGGTCTTTATACCATTGCTGCTGCTATCTCCTTTTTCTTAGTTGTGTTCGCAGTTCGGGAAACCAAAGGTAAGGAACTTGAAGCAATGTGATCTTAAGTATTCAGCTATAAGTATTCAGCTATTGAATAAAATGTAAGCATTGGTTTAATCTCAGTGAAGTCACAGGCTGGAAGCCTGTGCCACAAAGCTGACCGCTGACCGCTGACCGCTGTTCGCGTAGCGTGCGCGTAGCGCATAAGCTGAATACTTACGATATTACTCTTCTTGTTGTTGCTCCTGCTCATCTTCTTGTTTTAGCTCCTGTTCTTTATCCTGTGTTTGCTGCTGATCATCTTCTTGTTTTACCTCCTGTTTTCCCTCTTCTTCTTCCTTCTGTTTTTCCTCATATTCTTTCAGAAGTTGAGCAACTCGCTTCTGAATCTCTAGGTGCTTTTCTACACCTTCATAGGTATAACGGTTGTAACCATTATTGTCGATTATAGCTTCCAAATTATTAATCCGTTCTTTAGTCTCTGGGTGAGTTGAAAGCCAAGGAAATAATGGTTTTGGTCCACCTTGATCATGCAGTGTAATCATCAAATTGCGCAATCCATCTGCTGCATAGCCACTAGCCGCAAGAATTTTAGTTCCTAAATCATCAGCCTGACGTTCCATATTCCGGCTATAGTTAAGTACAATTAAATTAGCAGCAGTGCCACCATAGGGGATAAATTGGGTAATGTTAGCAGTCAAGTTACCTTGAGTGACTAACTGGAAACCGTGGGATAAGACAGCATGGGATAGTTCGTGAGCCAGTAAACCAGCTAATTCTGCTTCGGACTTGGTTTTTAGGATAGCCCCAGCGTTGATAAATATTTTACCTCCCGGTAGCGCAAAAGCATTGAGTTGGTCATCCATGACTACAAAAAACTCGTAGTTAAACTCATCGCGACCTGTTACCTTGGTAAGTTCATTTCCCATTTCCCGCACATACTCCAGGACTTCTTCGTCTTCTAGCATCGGTAATTGCTTTTGTGCTTGCTTAGCAATTCTTTTCCCAATGCCTGATTCTCCCTGAAGCATTAATACAGTTGACTCTATTGCCGATAGCGGACCAAAGAGATTACCAGTAAAAACATAACCTAATGTTCCAGTGATCACATTCATTATTGTATTACCGGTAATTTCATTCCGGAGATGGGAAATGTGGCGGTCTAGATGCTGATCAGCCAACTGAAGAAACTCTTCCGATTGAGGATTATCAGTATTAAACAGGGCAAATTCACGAGCTACCAGAGATGCTTCAAACCAATTTTCTGAGTCTGCTAGCATTGCCATGGTTACCTTGATTAATTCCGGCTCATTGGGATATAGATTTTTAGCTTGCGTTAAAACTACTAAGGCTTCATCAAGCCGCTCATAATCTTTTAAAGCTTGAGCGTAGCGTATATGACCGGGAATAAATTCTGGTTGCTGCTCTACTAAAAACTTGAGGGGAATCAGAATTTTACTTTCTAAATTCTTTTCTAACCCTGACTCATAGTTACGCCAGTACACTCCACCAGCGGGAGAGAGTTGAGCGGTTTCGTAAATTGCTAATGGTAGCTCTTGAACTGGTTCTGGATTATCAAAAGGATTCTTTGCTTCACGATATAGTTGTTCAGCACCAATTATATCTCCACTTAGATAAAGTCTATCGGCTTCAATAAGTTTTTGCTGTTTGGCCAGTTCTTCTGGACTAAGTTCTTCAGCTTCTGCTTCCAGGTCGTTTTCGTTAGGGTCTTCAGCAGTTGTGGTTTCTTCTTTCTTTACCTCTGTATCCGCAGTTTCTGTATCCGAAGCCTCTGTATCTGGAGTTTCTGTATCCGCAGTTTCTGTATCCGCAGTTTCTGTATCCGCAGTTTCTGTATCTGGAGTTTCTGTATCCGAAGTTGCTGTATCTTTGGTATCTGAGTCTATTGTAGGTACAGTTGTCGTAGAAGTGTCTGTTTCTGGAAGTTCCCTATCCACTAAGATATCTGGCTGCTCGGTGTCTTCAGTGGAATTATCCGGTAATGGCAC
>NZ_JAAHIE010000907.1:0-2286 GCF_010671945.1 Moorena sp. SIO4E2 | reverse complement strand
GTGCGGCTCGTTCTAACTAAGAGCCTCTAGTTTCTAGAGGGGTAAGAGTTAGGAGAATCGCGAGGAAACACCCTCAAAGATTCTTAACTGTCTTTCGGATGGTGGTGAAAACCCACCCCTTGAAGAGATAAGTGACTCCCTACCTGGCCACACCGAGTGGGCGGCAACTCCACAGAGTGAAGCTGGCAACAGGGCGCAAGCAGAACCAAAGCAGATAGGTATCACTGGCGCTAACGGGGAGGTGACAAGGGTAAAACTAGTCCTAGAAAAGTGTCTAAGAATGAAGCCACAATCTGAGATGTAAATAGTGTGCGACTTGACCCTCTCATTCTCACAGCATTCTTTTCGTGATAGCTGTAATCTCTGAGAAGAGGGTAGGCAAATTGGACTGCCCTAAATCACCAAAACAATCTGACAGACGGAACGAGTAAAAACGACAGCAAGTATGGGTCTGAGGAATAGTCGAACCTCGGTAAGTTATGCCGACTTAATCCCCACTGTCGGGTAGGATGCCACCCAAAACTGGTGGCGGGTATCCAGAATACACAAAACTAATGGAGAGCATGGGTAGACACATGTCAAATAGATATAGTGACCTATGGAAAAGCCAAAAGTGGAAACAACTCCGCCGGAACCTTTTCCGCCTACAGAAGCGAGTGTACAAAGCGGTTCGAGATGGTGACCTGAGAAAGGCGCGGTCTTTACAAAAACTGATTCTGAAATCCCGCTCAGCTCAATTAATGGCAATCCGCCAAGTGACACAGCTTAATCAAGGAAAGAAAACCGCCGGAGTAGATGGGAAAAAGTCCCTAAGCTACAAAGAACGGTTCGAGGTACTAGGAAAACTAAACGACCGTGCGGAAAATTGGACGCATCAAGGGTTGAGGGAAATACCAATACCTAATAAAAACGGTCAGAAGTTACCGCAAGAATAGGGCAGCCTTAATCATAAAGTTTTGACCCTTTTGCCCATAGCCGACCAACCATAAAGGCTGCCCTATTCTAAGGTTTCGTCTCCGGGAGTACAAGAATGTTAAAAGTACCAACAATCCAAGATAGAGCATGGCAATGTTTAGCAAAATATGCTCTCGAACCAGCCCATGAAGCTACGTTCAGTGCCGATAGTTACGGATTCAGAACAGGCAGATGTGCCCAAGACGCACAAAAACGCCTGTTCCTACATCTAAAATCAAACTCTAACGGCATCACAAAAAGAGTAATAGAACTAGACATCAAAAAGTGTTTCGACCGCATCTCCCACAGCTCCATAATGGATAGATTGCTAGCTCCTGCAAGTCTGAAGATGGGGATATTCAGATGTCTAAAAGCAGGCATCAATCCGGAATTCCCGGAGCAAGGAACGCCCCAAGGCGGTGTAGTCAGCCCACTCCTAGCCAACATTGCACTTGACGGAATAGAGAATATACACTCTAGCATCCGATATGCGGATGACATGGTATTTATTCTTAAGCCAAAAGATAATGCTGAGAAAATTCTAGAAAAAGTGAGGAACTTCCTAGCTCAACGCGGCTTAGAAGTAAATCAAGAAAAGACCAAACTAACCAATACGACAGACGGGTTTGACTTCCTGGGTTGGAAATTCCGAGTCCAGAAAAACGGAAAGTTCCGATGCACTCCCTCAGAGGAAAACCATAGAAACTTCCGGAAGAAGATAAAAACCGTGGTCAACAACTCGAATTATGGTGCCAAAATAAAAGCCCAAAAATTAGCCCCCATCGTACGTGGTTGGAGAAACTACCACAAAAGCTGTGACATGAGCAGTTCCCGAGATAGTTTATGGTTCTTGAATAAGACCGCAAACCGTAAGTTCCGCAAGGAAAAGAAAGTAAACCGGTACAAAGCCAACGAACTATGCCAGAAAAGCTTCCCAGCAGTCGGGTATAAACAAAACCAACACGTAAACGTAAAAGGAACCAAGTCCCCTTATGACGGAGACTTAGTCTACTGGAGCATGCGAAACTCCGTACTATACGATGATGCTACCGCCAAGGCTTTAAAAAGGCAAAACCATTCCTGTGGACATTGCGGACACAAATTCTTGAACGACCAGGTTGTACACCTTCATCACGTCGATGGAAACCACGCCAACTGGAAACGCAAGAATCTAATGGCAGTCCATCAAAGCTGCCACCAAGAAATCCACTGGAGCAAGCCGAAAGGCAAACCGAAAGGTTGAGGATATTCAGGAGCTGGATGAGGCGAAAGTTTCACGTCCAGTTCTGAAGCGGAGGTGCCCTGGGTAATACCAGGCATCGACCGTAACAG
>NZ_JAAHIE010000906.1:0-2290 GCF_010671945.1 Moorena sp. SIO4E2 | reverse complement strand
TTACCTCTTATAGACAAAAGCTGATAGCTAATAGCTGATAGCTGATAGCTGATAGCTTATAGCTGATAGCTGATAGCTGATAGCTGATAGCTGATAGCTGATAGCTGATAGCTGATAGCTGATAGCTGATAGCTGATAGCTGATAGCTGATAGCTGATAGCTGAATGCTAATAGCTGATAGCTGATAGCTGATAGCTGATAGCTGAATGCTTACGTTTTGTATGCACCTAATTCGATGGTGTAGCTTTTGGTGCCCCTGATGGCTGACTGGTTTGAGGTTTAAGAAACAGTGCTTCTTGGGCAGATTGCCCTTCACCCTGAGAACCGAAATACCAAAGCGCTGCTCCTGCTTCAGCACGGGTGACTGGTTTTTTAGGCTGAAACAATATTGTATAACCAAAAACTCGGCGAATGTTTGCCAAATCGCCATTTCGGAAATCAGCTAAGACGGCTCGCAATGCTTTCGGGTCAATTTCAGCGGTATCTTTGAAGCCCCAGGTTTCTTTCACTGCTTCAATAGAGGCTTTGGGCAAGGCTTTACGAGTATCGAGAGGCACTTTCCACAACATCAGATTTTCCCTAGTCAACGGTGCATCTGGACGAAACAATACTGCGGTAGAATCGCCACTGAGGGGACTAGGAATTAATCCAGCATCAGCTAATCCCTGAATATAGGGAAAATCAGGATCCGTACGAGGCACATCCTGAAATGCAGGTTGAGTAGTGTTGGATGCTAAACGGATTTGCAATCCTGGACGATTAGCATAGATTCGATTATTGGCATCCATTAGCCAACGGGCGTACTGACGGCGGTTTATGGTTTGATTCGGGGCAAACTGAATACCTTGACTATCAGTATTAGTTTTTGGGTTAGTCGTGTCTGGCGTTAAGACTCCCAATTTTGCCAAATCTGCCACATACTTACGCAAATCTCGGGGGACTTTATCCAAGTCAGTAAATTTCTCTGGTTGTCCTGACCTGACCTTAGCTGGCTTACTGGCGACCTCAGAGGGTGGTTGTGGTTTCTCAGGTTGTGTTGGTTTTTGAGCTTGTGTTGGTTTCTCAGGTTGTGTTGGTTTCTGGGGTTGTGTTGGTTTCTCAGGTTGTGTTGGTTTTTGAGCTTGTGTTGGTTTTTGAGCTTGTGTTGGTTTCTGGGATGGTTGTGGTTTCTGGGATGGTTGTGGTTTCTCAGCTTTGGTATCCTTACCATCCCGGACGTACTGAATATCAAATGTAGTCACACTGCTGTTGGTAGCAACCGCTGGCGGCTTTGATGAGGAGGCAGCGGTCGATTTGCCAGTAGTAGCACGAGCAGGAATCGAAAGGGTAACATCCAAGTCATTACGACGGACGATGAAGGTGCCACCATCTTGATCCTCTGGCTGGTCGAGGACTTCCCAGCCTTGCGACTCAAAGGTCTTTTGGTAAAAGTTCTGAATTAAATTAATTGGGTCAGGGGATGACCAAATCGTCAGCTTACCTGGACCAGCAGCATCTTTGAGGGGTTCCACTTGTTCCAAGGTTGCTTCTTGATAACGGGGAATCTCAGTGGGGAAGTCTTCTGGCAACGGTACTGACTTCTGTTTCTGGGGAGTACTTTGAGGCTTATTCGGAGATGGCCCACTCAAGTTTTTGGGTGGGTTATCCTTCAGTTTGGGGTCTGCTCCCAAAGACCGCTGCAAAGCGTTACCTAGGTTAGTGTTGGCGCAGGCACTCAACAAACCGAGAAGACAAACCGCTAAACTTGCACGTAGGACAGAGTGTGGAAACAGCACGGGCATTGTCCAACAACAGTAGTTACCTCGTGACATACTCCCACACGCTCATCAGAGATTACAGTGTGGGCTTCTTGCCAACTCCACCCAACGGTTAGGATACTCGGCAAGCTTTATTGACGACACGGGATGCCCCTCCGCACCGGAACAATACAACTCGTTCTATTTTCAGTTAGTATTTGCAGTTAGTAGGTGGCGGTTAGCTCTTAATTTGATTACCCTACTATTTTCATTATAGACGGTAACAAAGTATCAAAGTTCCTGTCCGCCATTTATCCCAGGCCGACCTTTCGGGCTTTGCCCGACGCGGGGCGCGTTCGGTGCGGACGTGGGGCATAAGCGCGGATGAAGCTAAACTAACGCAAATTCACAAAAGGGCAATCAAGCATGTTATCCTGGCTGAGTTGCCAAACTAGGAAAGATGTTTAGGGCAAGGGCTAGGCCAAAATACCGAGTATTGTCAATTTAAATGTCAATTTAAATCTTGTATGGATGCACAGAAAAAGAAATTAGCA
>NZ_JAAHIE010000905.1:0-2292 GCF_010671945.1 Moorena sp. SIO4E2 | reverse complement strand
CTAGTAACAACAGTAATAAAAAGCCAACTACTGTAGGCGGTAGCACTATCGGAAGGGTTAAGATACTATCAATAATTCCTTTACCTTTCCCTCGATAGCTAAACATCCAGCCCGCTACTGTAATTCCTAGAAAGAAAGCAAAGATAGTAGCCAAGCCAGCAGTTTTTATGGAAATCCATAAAGGAGATAAATCTTCCATAGGTTAGTTAATTGTCAATTATCAACCATAGTAAACCCATACATCAAAAATACCGTTTTAGCTGAATCACTCATAATAAACTGTACAAACTGGTTAGCATGATCAGGGTTTTTAGACTCCTTCAATACCGCTACTGGGTAGATAATCCGGGAGTAAGACTCTGGCGGAGCAGTAGCAACTATTTTAACTTGGTTTGATAGTTTAGCATCTGTTGCATACACCAATCCAGCATCCACATTACCTGTTTCCACATAAGATAGAACTTGGCGAACATCTTTGCCAAAAACCAACTTGGGTTTGAGCTTATCAAACAAATTAAGAGTATTGAGAACTTCCTTAGCATACTGTCCAGCTGGTACACTTTCCGGGTCTCCCATGGCTATTTTACTGATGTTATCAGACCTTAAGTCCTTAAAATTAGAGATACCATTCTCGTCTTTAGGAGTAACTAAAACTACCTGATTAGTAATAAGACTTTGCCTTGTACCTTTCTTGATGCAGTCGCTCATGGGGGTTTCCCCCAAGACCGCGCTGCATCGCTCTAGTAAAAGCCCCTTAGATTCCAGAGCATTCATCTGTTTCGGAGCTGCTGATATAAAAATATCCACTGGCGCTCCCTGTTCGATTTGTTGCTGCAACGAACCAGAGGATGCAAAGTTATAAATAATAGTAACATCTGGTGTTTCCTTAGTGTAGAGTACTTTGATAGCTTTCATCGCATCTTGTAAGCTAGCAGCCACTGATACCGTTAGGCTCACCACTTCTGGCTGTTGATTGTTAAGAGTAGGAGCATTGCAAGCTACTAAAACTAAGGATAGACTTAAGCACAGAAACCATGATCTAATTAGGGATTTAACCATAAAACTGAGTAGTAGAGTTATAGCGCTTTTTAGTAAGCGCGAGGTTCATTTAAATTTTATTCCCGATTCCCGACTCCCGATTCCCGATTCCCTACTCCCTACCCAATTAGATACTTAACAACGGGAGCATGTCACCTTTGTAATTAGGTAAATAGATCCCCCCTAGCCCCCCTTAAAAAAGGGGGGAATTAGATTCAAAAGTCCCCCTTATTAAGGGGGATTTAGGGGGATCTAAATCAGGGATTAACAAAATTGACATGCTCCCCTTAACAACAAAAAAAATAGCCGTATAAATCATGTCCACGGCTATTTCAAGTCCACAGTAAGTGGAGTTAAATCGCTCTCTTGATGCAGTCGCTCATGGGGGAAACCCCCAAGACCGCGCTGCATCGCTATGTCACTCAGTTCCCGAACCCATCGAGAAATGATCCTATTTTATCAGACCGGAGCCTTTGCCCAAGGGGGGGGGAAACCCCCCAGAAACTAACGTGTTAACGCAGCATCCAATACTTAGTGATGATAGTAATCACCTCCCCTGGCATGCCGGTAGGTTGCAGAGGACTCCACTCGGAAGCCTGTGCGTAGCCCATGGCAGAGAGGGTATGAATACTATTAGTTACTGCTTGACGAGGCCCCTTTAAAATGTGCTGAACAGGTTGTTCTTTTGGGAAAAGATCTTCAAGATTAATGCCAGGAATTGGATGTTCAGGATTATTGTCGGGGTTAGGGATAAATTCTTGCGACATAGCTCAAGAGTTGAATTTTGTTTATATGATTATTGTAATGATTATAGTATTAATTTGTCAAGGGGTTTTTATAATTTTTTTGGGGGTTATTTTAAGGGTAAAAAAAAAGCGATCGCGTAGCGGCTCTTTCAGAGCATCGCAAAGATTATGCGATCGCTTTTTTTTGTATTAATTTTAACGATAGACCTGTTCTATGTTGCCTACCTTTACAGATAAACTTTTTACTTGGTGCTCTTAATTATTTATTTTTTCTAAACAATGAACCAGCACCTAAAGCACTAAGTCCCAGTAGTGCTAATCCAGAAGCAGGTTCAGGTACACTTGCTGGATTAACCAAGTTTGAGGGAACTTTATTAATGCTGGTGATAGTTTCGCTAAAATTAGGATTGGGATCAACATCAACCCAGTTTGAGGGAAGGTTGGTGATAGTTTCGCTAAAATTAGGATTGAGATCAACATAGATAGTTGGAGGAAAGAAGACTGAGTC
>NZ_JAAHIE010000904.1:0-2293 GCF_010671945.1 Moorena sp. SIO4E2 | reverse complement strand
TTTACTATTGATGCAGAATCACCAGCATTCATAATTGCAGAAATTGGTAACAACCACAATGGCAGTTTGGAATTAGCAAAGAAACTGATTGACTTAGCAGTAGAAGCAGGGGCTGATTGTGCTAAATTCCAGATGCGTAGTATGAAAGCTCTCTACCGTAATGCTGGTAATGCTAATGATGGGAGTGAAGATTTAGGTTCCCAATACACTTTGGATTTACTTTCTCGCTTTCAACTCACTCCAGAGGAAATGTTTGCTGCTTTTGACTACTGCAAACAACGTAGTATCTTACCACTATGTACTCCCTGGGATTTGGAAAGTCTGGCATTCTTAGAAGAATATGGAATGCAAGCCTATAAAGTAGCTTCAGCTGACTTGACAAATCATGACTTACTCGCAGCACTGGCTAAAACTGGGAAACCGTTAATTTGTTCCACTGGTATGTCAACGGAAGCTGAAATTAGTGAAGCCGTAAATTTATTGCAGAGATTGGGTGCTATGTACGTGCTACTGCACTGTAATTCTACCTATCCTGCTCCCTTCAAGGACGTAAATCTCAACTATTTAGAACGTCTCAAAGAAATTAGCGATCGCCCTGTTGGTTATTCTGGTCACGAACGTGATATTAACATAGCTATTGCAGCGGTTGCTAAAGGTGCAAAGGTTATTGAGAAACACTTTACCGTTGATAAATCAATGGAAGGTAACGACCACAAAGTAAGTTTGTTACCACAAGAGTTTAAAGCAATGGTGCGGAGTATCCGTCAAGTCGAAGAGGCTTTGGGTAACGCAAAAGAACGTAGAATCAGCCAAGGAGAACTAATCAACCGCGAGACTTTAGCTAAAAGTTTAGTAATAAACTGCAACCTGGAACCAGGACAAGTTATTACATCAGAAATGATTGAAGTCAAAAGTCCTGGTAAAGGTTTGCAACCAAACCGCAAAACCGAACTAATTGGAAAATTAGCCATAAGACGATTTAAAGCGGGTGATTTTTTCTTTCCCAGTGATTTAGAACGAGAGCAAATTCAAGCCCGTAATTACAAGTTTAAGCGTCCTTGGGGTATACCCGTTCGTTACCATGATTTCAAGAATATCTTGGCAAAAACAAATCCAGATTTACTAGAGTTTCACCTCAGCTATAAGGATTTAGAGCAAGATATTTACCAATACTTTGAGCAACCACTAGATTTGGATTTAGTAGTTCACAGTCCAGAATTATTTGCTGGAGATCATGTATTGGATTTATGCTCCCAGAATGAGGAGTACCGTCAGCATTCTATCCGAGAACTGCAACGAGTCATTGATATCACCCGCCTACTCAAGCCCTTCTTTAAACGCGCAACTCAACCTTGTATCGTCACCAATGTTGGTGGTTTTACCATAGACGCACCGTTGCATCAATCTCAACGGAGTGAATTATACGAATTGCTGGTTAAAAGTTTATCTGAACTTGATACAGAAGGTGTAGAAATCATTCCTCAAACCATGCCTCCCTTCCCCTGGCATTTTGGCGGTCAACGTTATCATAATTTATTTGTAGACCCAAAAGATACCGCTGAGTTTTGCAATAAATATGGCTATCGAGTTTGTTTAGATGTTTCTCACTCCAAACTTGCTTGTAATCATCATAAATGGTCTTTCAAAGAGTTTATTGAGCAAATTGGACCGTTAACAGCTCATTTACATATTGCTGATGCAGAAGGGATAGATGGTGAAGGATTGCAAATTGGCGAAGGTGAGATTGATTTTCCGGCTTTAGCGGAGGATTTGCAAAAGACTGCGCCTAATGCTTTCTTTATTCCGGAAATTTGGCAAGGACATAAGAATGAAGGTGAGGGATTTTGGTTCGGCTTAGAGAAGTTAGAGCCATATTTTGGAGTGAATACGGTTATTTTATAAATATATAATTAAGTCATTTTTTTACATATTATCAAAATATATGAAAGGAATTATTAGATCAAGTTTGAGGTCTATTGTTCAAAGATTACTTTGGTCAGAAATATGTCAAATATCTGATTTAAAAAGTAATTTTTTAACACTTGAAGATGAGTTAAATCTTCTAAAAATTAAATCGAGTGCATTATCACCTTCTATAGATGAATCATTAGTTTTTAGGAAAAATACAGATGATTTTATCTATGACGAAATATTTGTTATTGGCTCTGGTCCTAGTTTGCTGGATTTAACTCAAGAAGAAAAAAAATATATTTCTAGTAAAACATCAGTTGCCATGAATCGATATATCCTTTACTGGGATCTGATAGGTATTTGGCCACAGTTCATCTTTATA
>NZ_JAAHIE010000903.1:0-2296 GCF_010671945.1 Moorena sp. SIO4E2 | reverse complement strand
GCGAATTTAACATTTAGAAATATCAGCCTGAAGACAGCAGTCTTTATAGCCCCCCAACCCCCAATTCTGGGGGAGCATGAACTTAAAGTTACCCATCTGCTACCCTTGTGTAAACAAATATTAATTTGGCCAGCGGTATCAAACTTGGGGGACTTTCGTCATTAGTACCCCCCAGATTTGGGGGGTTAGGGGGGCAAAACCAACTAAACTTCGTAAGTCCTAAAAAAGTCTACTCAACCTTGACTAACCTTAAGGATTTGGATGGGATCCCCTTGGTGCAAGACTTTACCAGCTTCAGAAGCAGGCACGTTTGTATTCACACTTAATTTGTAGAAATGATTGAAACGAGCGCTGGTTGTCCAGGATGGTAGAGTTTCCTTGCGCTTGGCCATGAAAGTCTTTTGGAAATTATCAGTAGCCTCTCCTGTGTGAGGGTCTCGTGCTAAAACAATACAACGTTGACAAGGATTAATTCCTTCTATCAAAGCTTCCCCTACTTTAAACTGAATAGATTGCCCTGATTCGGTAAACAATTGGTCTTCCCAGAAAGCCGGAACTCCTCCAATTTCTAGATTGGCTCTAACCCGACTTCGTATGTCTTCAGGACTTATTTCAGGGAACCAAGAAGCAATGGTTTCAATGGTAGCGCTACTAATAATAGTAGGACCTAGAGCATTGGTATCGTCTGGGAAACCAGTGCTGGTGTTCTGCACTACTTTAACTGGAAAATCGAAGTAATCCTTTAACCAAGCTTCGAGAGCAGTTCGCCCGTGATCAATATGAAAGGTAATGTTTTGGTTTGTGCCCTGAATCTGTAGCGATAGCAATTGGGATTGGATATGGAAGACCGACCGCAGCAAGTGAACTTTGGCATTGCGCTTACCATTGACAAATTTACCTTGCTGATCTAATAGGGCAAATTCCCGGTCATGCTTTAGGGCACCACTTTTGAGGAGAGTTGCGGTTTGGAGTTCAATCCGATCAAGGGATTTAATCGGGTAGATATAGATAGCTTTAAGGTAAGGTAAGCTGTTCAGCATTTAGATTGAGATACCTAAATTCCTCAAAGGGAACAGGGAACAGGGAACAGGGAACAGGTAATAACCAATTTTAATGCACATCAGTTTAGTGTCATTAGTCAGTCTACCACTTTTTTAAAGTAATGCGATAGTTCTAATCTATTAGAAATAAGAGATAAAGAATGATATACCAAGAATAATCAAGACTCCATCAGCTTTATGCTAGTTGTCACTATTTCGATCAAGTAAAGCATTTTTTTATAAACTTGGTAGGTGTCACAGGGCAAATTCATCTTATCAGAGTTAATAAATTAATTAATTTCTAATAATACCGGGCAGATCAAGGAAAGCGATCGCTAATCCGAGCAAGCGATCGCTAATGTTGGTTTTGTTACTTACCTTAAACAAACGTAATAAACTTTCAGTTTTAGTAGAAGAAAGTAGTTAAGCGATCGCTAAGTTATAATAGCAGCTAATTTATGCTATTAAGCCAAATATAGAGGGTTTGCCCCGAGTGGGCGCATCTCATCTTTGTAAAAACATCATTGATCCAGTCTACTTTCTCTAGTATTCATTGAAATAAAGGAGAATTATTCAGGCGATCGCTACCCTATCCTAATTCCCCGCTAAGGTATACTATGGTGGTAATAGTGTTGCAACAATCCTAAGCAATTACTCTACCTCCTGCCACCCTTCAATAGTTGCCATCAGAATATTCACTAGCGGATGGTCAATCGATTCCTTGAATGCCTCTACTCGTCCAGATTTCAGGGAATTGATTACCTTAACTTTTAGTGTTGGGTTATTCTCAATTTTGTCAACAACTTCACCTACAACTATCATCTTCTCTTTGTTTGTTGTAGTGGGATTAGTCTGGGAGACTTGGTCTAGAAGTTGTTGGATTTCTTCTGCTGCTTCAACTAGGGTTTGCTTATGCTCGTTGGCTATTGATAGATCAGCAGTTACAGAATTTCCAGCTATGCCTCCTGTATTGTTAGCGTAATAAACGCTTTGACTAATATTGAAATTGGATGTATTGCTATCTCCAGGCATAATAAAATCTTCTCCTTAATCAATGAGACACTTACTTTTTAGAGTAAAGCACACCAATCGTGTTTCTAGACACAAACTGATTGGGTTTTTCGTTTTCGTCTAGGGACACCCAGATCGATGCAGTCAGGTTAGCAGCTATGTTGTCTTTATATTTTTGATAATGTTGCTCCTTAAGGCTAAAAGAAGCAATGTACTTCAAGTCAGGTTTTTGTGTATTCTGTGTC
>NZ_JAAHIE010000902.1:0-2297 GCF_010671945.1 Moorena sp. SIO4E2 | reverse complement strand
TTCCTGAACTACTGCTGACTTTTTCAGCTGGTCACCCACCAGGAGGTATTGACTCAAACTATTACTCTGACTAATTTGTCAGTTTTACTGAGATCTAGTCTACCGTACTTTTAAAAGAGCCGCACCCAATTGATAAGGCGGATATTGACTTTCCTAACGACTTATTAATGGAACTTGATCAACGCCAATTTACTGTGGATGAAACCGGGGAAGAAGTAATAGCGAAACAAGCCCCAATTGTTTTTATTACCAGCAATGACGAGAAAGATTTACCCGATGCTTTCTTACGCCGCTGTTTATTTCATTATGTTGAGTTTCCTTACCACCAGTTAATTGACATTCTTAATGCTCATTTTCCGAAATCACCGGAGAGGCTAGTGAAGAAGACTGTAAGTCGCTTTCGGGAATTGCGTCAGGAAATGGAAACGGATAAAGGGAATACTGGGAAAAAGGTTAGTACTAGCGAATTAATTGATTGGTTCAAGGTACTGCGTCGCCATCCCACCGATGAAATTTTGGCACAATTGGATGGAAAACTCCCCTATCCTGGTGTATTGCTGAAAAGCGTGAATGACCATATGCGCTATCTAAACCGAAAAAGGCTATGAGGGTCAATGACTTACCCCTAATGGAGTTGTTTGAAAAATTGCAAGATGCTGGATTACCCTTGGGAATCGGTGAGTATCAAGCCTTATTGCGGGCATTGCAGGCTGGTTTTGGGATTCCAGACCGGGAAGCGTTGGCACGATTGTGCTGTACCTTATGGGTTAAGTCGGAAGAAGAAAAGCATATTTTTGATAAGTACTTTGACGAATTTATTCCAACTAGTACAGCTTTAGATAATTTAGATAATTTAGATAATTCACCCACAAATTAATTTGATTTAAATAAAAGTAATTATTTTTCAAAAATCAGTTATTGTTTGATAGTATTAGTTGTTATTGGGCTTTGGAATTTAATTTATCTAAAAGAAGCAAATACGCCAACCATAAACGGATCAATTCCACAAGATGAACCAATTCCAATAGTAACACCAAAACCCCTCCCTGAACCAGATAAAAATAATGATGAAAACAATAGGATATTTTTCTTGGAAAATTGGCCAGTTATCCTAACTATAGGTGGAGGATATTTATTGACTCTCTGGGTATTTTGGGACATTATTAAATCTCGCAATCGCCCGCAAGAAAAGCTGTTTAAGCCAGTACTAATGATTCAGGGAGTAGATGAAGTACAAATAGCGAAAACAGTAAGGCAGAGTTTTGGGAAGACTAAGCCAGGGTTAAGCGATCGCATTCTGATCACTACAGGATACTGTCCCGTGACCCGTAGGCAAATGAAACAAAGCTGGCGTTACTTGCGCAGTCTGGTCAGGGAAGGACCTCGGACAGAACTAGACATCGAAGCAACCGTTAACCAGATTGGACGGCAAGGTCTATTGCTAGAGCCGGTATTTATCTCCCCTAGGGTCAATCGTACGGAGCTATTACTGTTAATCGACCAAGGTGGCTCAATGATACCGTTTCATCGACTATCCCATCGGCTAACAGAAACTGCCTTACAAGCTGGACGCTGGGGTAAAACCACTATCTACTATTTTCACAATTGTCCAGTGGATTACCTCTATCACGACCGTGATCACCTTGAAGCAGAATCCATTACCATGATTCTCTCCCAGCTTGCTGTGCAGTGGACTGTAGTTTTAATGTTTAGCGATGGTGGTGCTGCTCGTGGTGGACTTAACCCTCAGCGGATTGAATTGACCAAAGCCTTTCTAGGACAACTCAAACAGCAGGTGCGTGCCATGGCTTGGCTTAATCCCATGCCTTGCAACCGTTGGAATGGGACAAGTGCTGGTGAGATTAGACCCTTGGTACCAATGTTTGAATTCAGTCGCGAAGGTTTACAAAATGCAATAAATGTTTTGCGGGTTCGATGAGTGAATTCAAGGTATTTTGATTATAAATATAGCAATTATATCTCCCATGAGCTACAAAATGATCCCCCTAAATCCCCCTTATCAAGGGGGACTTTGAGGTTTACAAGCGTAGTTCATATGAGCGACAAACCGATCCCCCTAAATCCCCCTTATCAAGGGGGACTTTGAGGTTTACAAGCGTAGTTCATATGAGCGACAAACCGATCCCCCTAAATCCCCCTTATCAAGGGGGACTTTGAGGTTTACAAGCGTACTTCATATGAGCGACAAACCGATCCCCCTAAATCCCCCTTATCAAGGGGGACTTATGAATCTAATTCCCCCCTTTTTTAAGGGGGGTTAGGGGGGATCTATGTAA
>NZ_JAAHIE010000901.1:0-2301 GCF_010671945.1 Moorena sp. SIO4E2 | reverse complement strand
AGGTTTGACAACGGCAGGGTAGATAAATGTTGCTCCTCTTGAGTTTGGGGAGGAGATGGTGGTGAATTACCATTGGCTGAGTTCTTGGCGGTACCGTTGTTACTATGTTCAGGCTGATTGGGTGGCACAGGCTCAGGCAAGTTAGTCATGGTATTCCCATCAAAATAAGCTCAAGGTCAAGCAACATTACAAAATAATACAGCTCTTAGACACTCGGATCGTTTTTTAGGTGATTTGCACCTCAACAGATTAGCAAATTTTCAAGTGAAATCCGGTAGACTTGACTTGTGTTAAATTTTATTTTGTACGTTATCTAAATCCAAGCGGGAGCAATAATAATCTGTAACTTTATATAGCGTTACTCATAGTTATCTGGGTTCCCAAGAGCATACTGCATTGCTACTCCCTACTCCCTACTCCCTACTCCCTACTCCCTACTCCCTACTCCCTACTCCCTCCAACCCAGAACTTTGTACCTCACCCGATGGAGAAGTGCTGTACCACAGATGAGCATTCCAGTTTGTATTGAAAGGGTTGGGCATCCGTTCCTGAATCCTAGTCGATTGTACTTGTAGTAACTGTGGCTGAGATTGGGTAAGAGGCACGACAGTCCATTCTTTGTTTTCCCTCAAGGTCTGTGCCAGGTCTTTTGAGTAAGGGAGCACCGCTGCAGTGACTTTATGGCCTAGCACCATATCGAGCAGCTGTTTGTGATCACAGATGACGGGAATGACAATTTGATCAAATCGTGGTGTGCCTTGCCAATAGTCTGGAAAAGCACTCAACTGGATGCCACTAGAACCGAAGGTCTCAACTTGGAATGGTCCAGTCCCAATCGGCTTTATCCCAAAGTGTTTTGTACCATAACAATGGCGCGGTACAATTCCCAAAGTTAAAAGTTGGGGATGAATAGGAGGTTTAGCTACCGGGCCTGGGTCGATTGCTAAGGGATGGGAATCCCTAGGCTCAATGGAATCAATTTCCCTGAGGGGATGGGATTGAGAGGGTAACCTTTGAGAGGCAGACTGTAATGTAAACGCAATGGTTTTTTGATCTACCACTTTTGATATCCCTGATGCTTGTCAAAACCAGTTTGCGCCAGGGTGAGTCAATTTTCCGTAGTACCTGATAAGTGAACTCAACATCAGCAACCGTTAGAGGGGTGCCATCGTGGAAACGTAGGTTGTCATGAAGCTGGAAATAAAGAATTTTAGTGATTTTGTCTACAGTTTCTAGCTTCCACTTGACAGCAAGATCGGGAACCAGCAACCCACGTAAGGAATTAAAACGACATAAACCCCGGAACACCAGACTCAATACATCTGCTGGTCCTAGGTTTGGGTTGAGCAAAGGGTCAAGGGTCTTAATCGGACGAAAATCAGCAATGGTAAGCTCTTGGCGCGATTTGACCCAAATCTTTTTGGTAAAGGTGCTGTTGCTTGGGTTGATATCGGCGAGTTGTTGTTGTGGATCAGCCGTGAAGCGGATCATATGGAAGCCAGCCTTAAACCTAAGTTGATGACGAATGCTGCTGTCTTGCGATCGCTGATTTGGTTGTAAGGTGCCATGGGGACTAAGGTCAGATAGATTATTAATAGTCCACTCAACTTGGAAAGAACCGGAAGGGCTACTTCCTTGATTAATTAGATCTGCTTCTAATGTAATTAAATCCCCTGCTACTGGTAATGGCGGATTTAGGATAATGTCACGCACCAATAAATCAATGGTAGTGGCTTCCCAAGGAAGAGTATTGGTCGTTTGACCATTAATCACAGCAAATAGCACACCAACACCCGTGACTTGGGGCATAATCACACTCAGGCGGGACTCACTCCAACTGATGATTTGGGCTGGCTGACCCTGAAACAAAACTAGAGCATCGGGTGAAGGCACAGAACCGAAATTACCCCCTTCAATCACCACACTACTCCCTGGCGGTGATTTGGCTGGTTTCACTTCAGTCAAAAATGGCAGTTGTCGCCACATCCGAATCCGTGCTTCTCGAAGATCAGTTTTGCGGCTAACTTCGGCGATCATTGCTGGGGTTTGGGTGTAGCGATCTAGGTCATCAACGGAGTAAATTGCGATCGCATTTAGTTGTTTGATCTCAGCATCAGTAATATCTGGTAACGTAGCCAGAGGACGGTTATCTACTGGTCGATCTAGGGGCTTATGTACCCCATGCAACTGACTCTGTAGTACTTGGGTAAAATCCAATTTGAGAACAGTACCACCATTTTCCTTGGGATCAACAACCGTCCGAAACCAAATTTCTCGATCTTGACCACGGCGCACTGTTAC
>NZ_JAAHIE010000900.1:0-2301 GCF_010671945.1 Moorena sp. SIO4E2 | reverse complement strand
GTGCGGCTCGTTCTAGCTAGGAACCTTACAATACAAGGCTTATGAGCTAGGGGCGCGAAGGAAAACCTTCAAAGCCTAACTGACTGTTCGGATGGTGGTCTTTTGGAGATAAGTGACACCCTATCTGGCCACACCGAACAGGCGGCAACCTGTAGAGTGACGCTGGCAACAGGGCGGAATCAGAGGTAAATCAGATGTGCCACACTGCCGCTAACGGGAAGATGTCATGGGTAACAGTAGCAAAAGTCCTGAAAAAGTGTCTTATGCGGAAGCCGCCATCTGACTAGTATATGCGAGACTTCATCCTCTACATCCTCACGATGCTCTTTTGGCGGTAATCGTAAACTCCGAGGAGAGGATAGGCAAATTGGTTAGAAGTTACCGCAAGAATAGTGGAGCCTTTATAGTTAGTCGGCTATGGGTAAAAGGGTTAAAAATTTTGTAGTAAGGCTCCACTATTCTAAGGTTTCATCTCCGGACTGCCCTAAAACATCAAAACAATCTAACAGTCGGAACGAGTAAAAACGACAGCAACATGAGTCTGAGGAACGGTCGAACCCTCGGTAAGCTATGCCAAGTCTAATCCTCACTGTCGGGTAGGATGCAGCCGGAAACTGGCTGCGGGTATTCAGAAAACACGAACTCTAGGAGAGTATAAGTAGACGCATGACAACCAGTTATAGCGACTTTTGGAAAAGTCAAAAGTGGAAGAAACTCCGCCAAAACCTCTTTCGCCTACAAAAGCGAGTGTTCAAAGCAGTTCGAGATGGCGACCTGAAGAAGGCACGGTCATTACAGAAACTGATTATGAAGTCCCGTGCAGCTCAACTTTTGGCCGTCCGTCAAGTGACTCAGCTAAACAAGGGTAAGAAAACGGCGGGAATTGATGGTAAGTCAAGCCTCAACTACCGACAGAGATGGGAACTGGTAGAAACATTGAACGACCATGCTTCAGACTGGAAGCATAGCCGACTTCGCGAAATCCCTATCCCTAAAAAGAATGGGAAAGTAAGGATGTTGAAAATACCTACCATCCCTGACAGAGCATGGCAATGTCTAGCCAAATTCGCCTTAGAACCAGCCCACGAGGCCACGTTCCACGCAAAAAGCTACGGATTCAGAACGGGAAGATGTGCCCAAGACGCACAAAAACAACTGTTTAACAATCTAAGGTCTAATAGCAACGGAATCAAAAAGCGAATCATAGAACTAGATATCAAGAAATGCTTTGACCGTATTTCCCACAACGCCATCATGATAAGGTTAATTGCGCCAACAGGATTAAAACACGGAATATTCCGCTGCCTCAAGGCCGGAATAAATCCGGAATTCCCTGAGCAAGGAACCCCACAAGGTGGAGTAGTAAGCCCCCTACTAGCTAATATCGCACTTAACGGAATAGAGGATATACACACCAGCCTGCGATCCGCAGATGATATGGTGTTCATCCTAAAGCCAAAAGACAATGCCGAGAAGATACTTGACAAAGTAAAAGCCTTCCTAGCAGAGCGCGGAATGGAAATCAGCGAAGAAAAGACCAAGCTAACCAACACGACAGACGGTTTTGATTTCTTGGGCTGGAACTTCCGAGTCCAGAAAAACGGAAAATTCCAATGCACTCCCTCAGCGGACAACCATCGGAAAATACGCGAAAAAATCAAACACGTGGTTAATAACTCGAACTATGGTGCTGAAGTAAAAGCAACGAAACTAGCTCCTATAGTTCGCGGATGGCGTAACTACCACAGCAGCTGTGACATGAGCAGCTCAAGGGATTCTCTATGGTTCATGAACCACACCGCAAATCGGAAATTCCGTAAGGAAAAGAAGGTAAACCGGTACAAAGCCAATGAACTATGTAAGAAGGCATTCCCAAAGGTAGGTTACAAGCAAAACCAACACGTAAACGTAAAGGGGACTAAGTCACCCTACGACGGTGACTTAGTTTACTGGAGTAATCGGAACTCACGATTATACTCCGATGCTACATCAACAGCTTTGAAAAAGCAGAACCATTCCTGTGGATATTGCGGATTGAGATTCCTAGAAGACGAGGATGTACATCTCCATCACATAGATGGAAACCACGACAACTGGAAAACGAAGAATCTTCTAGCAGTTGATCAGAGCTGCCATCAGCAAATACATTGGAGCAAAAGCGAGGTGCGCTTTCCAATGGGCAGATAAACTGCCCCTGGGTCGCACCTCAGCTAAGAATATCTAGGAGCCGTGTGAGACGAAAGTTTCATGCACGGTTCTGAAGGAGAGGTGCTCCCCGTAATAGGGGACATCGACTCTAAC
>NZ_JAAHIE010000090.1:0-19609 GCF_010671945.1 Moorena sp. SIO4E2 | reverse complement strand
AAAAAAAGCGCTCTCCAGATGGGGAGCGCTTTTTTGTTTTCGAAGTGCTAGATAATTTATGGTTAGCTGATCAAATTTGCTACTGACATCTCCTACACGGACATGACTGACTAAAAAAGGCCATCTTTATTTACATCTTAAGTTACCCTTTTTAAGCTACTCTGCAAGAGCCTTGATTACCAAATATTTTTCTATCTTAGCTATTTTTTAAAAGTACAATTTATCCGACATAATAGCAGTCCTAAATGATTCATCAAATATATTTACCAAAGCCATCACTATCAACCTTACCCAGGAATGATTCCAGATTTTGCGGATTGATTTTACAAATCAACAAATCAATCGTTTAAGATGGCTATATAGCTATTATACCCATGAGGTACATACAAATTTCTGGGTTTTAGGGACCAGGAACTCAGACCGTGGGCCACGAGGCTAAACAAAGGGATAAGGGATCAGAGAAGAGGGAAAAGGGAAGAGGTAAAAAACAATGTGTACCTCATTACTGCGATAAAAGCTATAGATGGAATTACTATGGTATTCTAATTAGACTCAATCTAACTCTAAACTCCAGTTATTATGAAGTGGGTTCAAAAGTTATCATTAACAGTAGTAACAGCAGCACTCATTAATTTAGATGCAAGTGTATTTGCTCAAAGTTTACCTGTTGCAAAAAAACCAGAACAGGTAGGTTTTTGCTCCGATAAACTTGAAGCGATTACTGACGACTTGCAAAATCGTGTAGATAAACAAGAAATTGCTGGTGGTGTTGTAATCATCGCCCGTAAAGGTAAGATTGCCTATCGTCAGGCAGTAGGTTTACGGGATATCGAAGCTAGTGAGTCAATGAAGCCTGATACTATTTTTCGGATTGCATCCAACTCTAAAATCATTACTGGCTTTGCAATTCACCTACTGGCGTCAGATGGTCTGATTGATTTAAAAGACCCCGTTTCTAAATATATTCCCGCTTTTGCCAATATGAAGGTTGTGGTACCAGGTTCTTCAGGACAACCTAATGATTACAAAACTCGACGAGCAACTAAGAAAATTACAATTGAACAATTGCTTAACCACACCTCAGGGATAGATTACAATCTCAACAATCATCCTATTCTTGGTCCGCTGCTAAAACAAGCCGAAATTTCTGATGGCTATTCTACTACCCCAGGTACCATCAGTGAGATGGTTGGTCGTCTAGCTAAATTACCCTTGCTGTTTGAACCTGGTACGCAATGGAGTTATGGACTAAGCTCAGATATCTTGGGTTATTTAGTAGAAGTGGTATCGAGACAGACACTGGCTGAGTTTTTACAAGAAAGAGTTTTTCAGCCATTGGAAATGAACGATACGTCTTTCTATGTACCCCCTTCCAAGCGGAATCGTCTTGCAGCAGTTTATATTCCGAATTTCGAGAATGGTGGTTTGATTCGCATGGGTACTACACCTAAAGAAATCGTACCTGGTTTCATCATGGATGAAGCTTACCCCTATAAAACTGGAGATACCTATTTCTCTGGTGGTGCTGGTCTTGTTTCTACCCCTGATGACTATGTTCGTTTTCTGCAAATGCTGCTTAATAAGGGCAAGTTAAAAAGTCGAAATGGAATAAAAATAGTTCGTATTGCTAAACCAAAAACAGTTAGGAAATTCCTCTCCGTAAGAGACAACGACAAGGAAGGAAATGAAGTTTTTCAAGAATTATTTAATATAGCTGGTTATAAATTCACAAATGGCTTTTTTGTTAAGGATGATCCCAATGCTTCTAATAAACCGAGTTCCGTAGGTTCGTTTCAATGGGCAGGTGTATATAACACTCACTATTTTGCCGATCCAAAGCGGAAGTTAATTGGTGTTCTTATGACTCAACTTTTTCCTTATGTGCAAACTGATCTAAGGCATAAATACGAGTCCTTGACATATGAGGCTCTTGCTCCGAATTGTAAGGCTTTAGTGTCTGAGTAGTTTAGCTGACTTTTCCAGATCCTGTGAAAAGTGGTAGTGGTAAAGATGTAGTGATTTGGCTACGCTCTGGTCAAGGTAACGGGAGCTAAAATCACCAATTGTGTACCACTCCCAAATTTCCTTAGTAAAATTTCCCTAACGGCTTTCATCCCGACGCTCACCAACCATGGGTAGAGCGCCGGACATCTAGCTTAAAGCTTAAAAAGTGAAGGTAGTTCTGAGGGTACCGATGACTACATCATCGTTGTCAGAACTTTGGTTAGGATTCAGAAGCCAAACTACACCTGGAGTAACGGAGATGTTGTTGTTGACTTTGTACTTATAGAACGCTGAAACCTGGTAGGCAAAATCATTGTCAAAGTTACTGTTGCCATTATCCAAATCCAGTCCTCTGAGGGTTGGTGCCGCACCACCAAAAATTCCGGCCAGATTACCTTTTTTGCCCAAATCCGGGAAAGCTATACCAGCAGCAAAGTTCCAAATTTCAGCATCACCCAAGCCAATCAACTCAGCATCGGTGTAGCCTGCCCAGCCATTGAGTACGATGTTGGGGGTAAGTCTCAAAGAGGTTTCAACACCGAAAGAGTTGCTTTCCACTCTTGCGGTATCAAAGTCAACTGTGCCTAAACTGGTAGCATTCCCCAAAGCTGTTGGATTGAGATTAGCCAGGGCTGTGCCAGTACCCCCTAGGATTAAACGGGGTCGTCCAGCACCATTATTTTCGTAACCCCGAATGTAGGTGAATCCAACTTTGAAATCACTACCATAAACCAACTGAGCGATCGCAGAAAAGTTGCCATTGAATAGACCCTGGCCTTCTTGAGGATTGCTAGCGGTGTTGGAGATGTAACCTAAATCAATCCGAACATCCTTGATGGGCTTGATGGCAAGAGCAGCACCAGCACCGAATGGCCCAATCCGATAGATGGGATTACGTTCAGCAAAACGGGTAATAGCATTGGAACCACCAGCACGACCTTCAAAGAAAGGGTTAACGGTATCGACGTAATAGTGATGCAGTGCTCGGTTAGCCAACAGTTGAACCGTTACTTTATCCCCTAGGGGGAACTTATAGCGCAAGATATCAATAATAACGTCATTACCACTCGGTCCATCGTAGGTAAAGCGACCTTCTTGAGTTCCCGCCAGCTCGCCACCAGCCCCTGTGATCAAGGTTGGGGCATCCCCAGCCTGAAGACGGGTTTGGAGCATGTCCTTACCGGTAAAGCTGGTTAAGAAGTTGAGACGAGTCCGGTTGTGAAAAACAGTCTGAACATCATCAGCATCCCCTCCAAAGGCATCAGCTAGAGCAAAGATCACCTCACCCTTGAGTTTAGTGGTGGTGGAAAACTGATGGTCTTCTAAGAAGGCTACCCGTCCTTCTAGGTTATCTACTCGTGCCCCTAGGGTAGCCAGTTCTGTTTCAAACTCTTGTATTAACCGTTGTAGACTTTCTAAGTCCTCACGGGTGATAAAATCTCCAGTAACGCCCCCCAGTAAACGCTCAATTTGGTTCAAACAGGAATTCAAACCAGCAGCAAATTCGTAGCGAGTCAAAGCTCGGTTACCCCGGAAGGTAGCATTGGGATAACCAGCAATACAGCCGTAGCGTTCTACCAAAGAGCGTAATGCTTCATAAGCCCAATCTCCAGGGGAAATGTCTCTGAGTTGAGACACATTAGTGACTTGTTCCATAGAGTCATCCTCTACAGTCTGTCCACTCAGTTGAGAAACACCAGTCACCGGTCCCATCAAGTCATCCTCTGCAGTTTCCTCGTCACCGTATGACGTCACTGAATCACTAGCAGAATTACTGATAGTGGAATTACTGATAGTGGAATTACTGGTAGTGGAATTACTGGTAGTGGAATTACTGGTAGTGGAATTACTGAGCTTAACCGTATACCCAGTAGAGGCATCAGAGGCATCAGCCACTAATGGCAGATCAGAGGCAAGAACGGACTGAGTTAGGGAAGTGACCTCAGGGAGTGCTTGTAAAGTCAGTGTTTCTACTGTAGTGGTAGGCTTGACAGCGGATTCTTGAGAGATAGTCTCTTCTGGCAAAGCTTCCTCAGTTGCTGCTACTGCTGAGGATGAAATCAATAGGGTTGCCCCAACAAACAAGGTGGGGGATTTTAGCACAGAGAGCCACAAATTTTTTGATCTGTTCACAGGGTTTCCTCACACTCAATCAGGGTTTTGACTCGATCAAGTCAACACGACTACCGTCAAGTCAACACGACTACCGTCTCTTGTCAGGTCTGTCACTAATTCATGACAAATTGATTACAACATGGCACACAGAGATAACAGATCAGGAAATACCAGCTTCAGAATTCTGGTAGTTTTTCTGCTCATCTCCCGATCCCGTAATGCTCCTTTGTCCTGAGTTAGTGTCATTTGAGCCCTTTTTGATCAGTTTTTGATCAAGGGATAGTTAAGAGACGATTAACTTTAACGATTTTAAGAATTACCTTGGATGGAGGTTTTGTTTGTATTTTTTAATACAAAAAATTTAGGCTTGATGGAATTAAAGCATATTAATTATGCAATTATGGTAATAATATTCGATATTAGATCAGGTTTAACCTCTGTAATCCAAATTTTTGATATATGATACATATTTATTTTAATTAACACTGTTATAAGTAACAATAAACAATTATTAAATTCGGGAATCGGGAATCGGGAATCGGGAATCGGGAATCGGGAATCGGGAATCGGGAATCGGGAATCGGGAACAGGGAACAGGGAGGGTGCATCTGAGTTTGGCAATTAGGCAAAAATTCCCACACTCCCCGCGCCCGGGCCCCACACTCCCTTTTTACAAATATGAGATGCACCCAACATCAGCTACGTAGAAAATAACTTAGAATTAGTGTTTGTAGAATTACCGAAGTTTGAGAAGCAGTTGGAGGAGTTAGACCAACTCGATGAGTTGTGGATGTATTTTTTAAAAAATGCGCCTTCCTTAGAGACGGTGCCACTGAAAATGGCGAATAAGCCTAAAATAATACAAGGTAAAACTACTAGTTTTTGACCCAGACAAGGAGGTAGTTGTACAGTGGAACGATTGAACCAGTATCGGCAATGGATTCAGCAGGTGTTAGCTCGACATAAACAGTTTGTACCTTCTTATGGTGAGATTGAACAATTTACAGTGTTTGACCACAACGATGATCATTACTTACGGGGCTCCTAAGGCTGAAAGCCCCGTGTTTTTAAACCGGGGATGAAAGCCAGTAGCGACTAAAGTCGCTAAATAGTGTAAGATAAAATAGTAACGGAGGAGGTCGATATCCGGTGATCATAATTGAGTTCAAAGCCTACGGGAAAGAAAGTCAGTACTCTGCAATAGATGAGGCTATTCGGACAGTTAAGTTTATCCGTAATTGTTGCATTAGATTATGGATGGACAATAAAGGAACCGGGAAATATGACCTCAGTAAGTATTGCAAATTACTGGCCAAGCAATTACCTTTCGCTAATGAACTGAACTCAACAGCGCGACAGGCTGCGTCTGAGCGTGCATGGTCATCGATCGTTCGATTTTACGACAATTGCAAGAAAAAGATACCTGGCAAGAAAGGATTCCCTCGCTTCCAAAAGCATTGCCGTTCAGTAGAGTATAAGCAATCTGGATGGAAACTATCGCCTGACAAGAAAGCTATAACATTCAGGGACAAAAAAAGCATAGGAAAACTGAAGCTCAAGGGGACATGGGACTTGTGGCGATTTGATTTAAAGCAAATAAAGCGAGTTCGCATTGTTAAAAGGGCTGACGGATACTATGTTCAGTTTTGTATTGCGGTTGATGTAAAAGAAGAATTAGACCCTTCCAGGAAGACTATAGGGCTAGATGTAGGACTGAAAGAGTTTTACACTGACTCTGATGGCTACTCAGAGTCTAATCCTCGTTTTTATAGAAAGGGAGAAGAACGTCTAAAGTTTTATCAACGCCGGGTATCTCGGAAGAAAAAAGGCTCAGCCAATCGGAAAAAAGCCATTAATAGACTAGGTAGACACCATCTTAAAATAAGTAGGCAGCGTGAAGAACATGCCAAGAGACTGGCACGTTGCGTAATCCGATCTAACGATTTGGTCGCCTACGAAGATTTAAGGGTTAAGAATCTAGTTAAAAATCACTGTCTCGCTAAATCTATTAATGATGCTGGTTGGTATCAATTTAGGAAATGGTTAGAGCACTTTGGAACAAAATTCGGCAGGGTCACCGTTGCAGTAAATCCTGCCTATACCAGTCAAAACTGCTCTGAATGCGGTGAAATCGTGAAGAAGTCACTATCAACTAGGACTCACGCCTGTAAGTGTGGTTGTAGATTAGATCGAGATCACAACGCCGCAGTCAACATTCTGAAGAGAGCTTTGGGTACGGTGGGGCACACCGGAACCTGGGTCTTAGACCCCAACGCTTCGGGAGATTTGACCTCTACTGTTCTTGGTTCCGGCCAGGTTCAGCAAGTCGAATCGTTGAGCGAAGAATCCCCGTCTCGCGATTAGCGGGGAGTGTCAATAGTAACAGTTGGCTGGTCAGGTGACCGTCGAGTTTGTGGTTCGTTGATCCATATTGATATCAAGGGAGAAAAAATCTGGATTCAACATGATGGTACTGGGGTTGGTGTAGCCGATGAGCTCGTAGAATTAGGAGTACCTAAGTCAGAAATTGTGATCGGTTATCATGACCCCAACGCACGTAAGTTGACAGAATTTGCCGTAGGTTAAAAGGTGAGTTATGCCTGAGTTGTACCTGAGTTGGGCTAAGTCCCTAGGAAAGAGCGTTATAGTTTGATTAGCTCATCTAACCTAGACCATGCCACGCTCACTTAGAGTTCGCCCAGAGTATATTGACCAGGTAAAATTAGCGGTTCAACGCAACGGTTTCCCTCGCCAGAAAGATTTAGCTGATGAGTTATTGATATCTCTATCAACCGTCAATAATTATCTCAATGGCAGAGCTGTAGATAACCTGAATTTCAAAGAAATTAGTGAAAAACTGGGGCAAGACTGGAACGCCATTGCATTCTTTGACGAAAATACTGGCAATGATACGTCAGCCCATGGGACAGTAAACTCAGAAGTAGTGATCACACACTGCCCTGAGGAAGACTCTTCATTGATTTATGTCCAACGTCCTCCCATTGAACAGTCTTGTTATCAAGCCCTTTTAGGTCCCGGTGCCTTGGTCAGGATTAAAGCTCCGAGGCTGATGGGGAAGACATTGCTGATGGTGAGAATGTTGGATCAGCTTGCCGAGAAGGGCTACCGAAAGGCTTATGTAAATTTCCACTTAGCCCATAGCAATGACTTGACCGATGTCGATCGATTGTTCAAGTGGTTTTGTATCAGTGTTGGTCAAAGCTTGAAGATACCGAATCGGTTGAGAGACTATTGGGATGAAGACTTTTCCACGGCTAAAGTCGATTGTACCGAATACTTTGAGAACTATCTTCTGCCTGAAGCTGGCGCTCCCGTGGTTTTATGTCTCGATGAAGTAGACCGAGTTTTTCCCTACCCTGAGGTGGCTTCAGAATTTTTGGGATTGCTGAGGGCGTGGCACGAACGGGGGAAAGTGGAACAGGTCTGGAAACGATTACGGTTGGTGGTTGTCCATTCCACAGATGTCTATATCCCTCTCAATATAAATGAATCCCCGTTTAATGTGGGAGTGCCCATTGAATTACCAGAATTTACCCCGGAACAAGTCCAGGAATTAGCCCGACAACATGGACAGGATTGGAGTGAATCCCTTGTGGAGCAACTGATGGGGATGGTGGGAGGTCATCCTGATCTGGTACAGCAAGCCTTATCTCACTGCCAAATCCACGGTAATAACTCCCTGGCGCAACTGTTGCAAGCCGCTCCCACAGATGCTGGCATCTACGCCAACCACCTGCGACATCTGTGGCGGATGCTGCAACCACACCCAGACTTGGCAAAAGCACTATTACAGGTGATTGATGCTAACGCTCCTGTGCATCTGGACTTGATAGCAGCCTATAAGTTGTACAGCATGGGGCTAGTGAAAAAGCAAGGCAATCAGGTCATGGCCAGTTGTAATTTATATCGACAGTATTTTAGAGACCACCTAGGAGAACTGTCATGAGTACAGGAGCCTATCAGGTTGGGGGATGCCTACCACCGGATGCTAGTACTTATGTGGTGCGTACCGCTGACGGGGAACTTTACGAGCAGTTGCTGGCTGGAGAGTTTTGCTATGTCTTGAATTCCCGCCAGATGGGGAAGTCTTCCCTAAGAGTGCGAACCATGAAACGGCTGCAAAACCAGGGAGTGGCTTGTGCATCCATTGATATTACCGAATTAGGAACCCAACAGGTTACCCCAGAGAAATGGTATGGCGGCTTAACCAAAACTCTGATTAACCGATTCGGTTTACAAGAAAAATTATCATTTCGCAGCTGGCTCAATGAGCACAAAGATATTCCGCCAGTACAGCTTTTTCGGGAGTTTATCGAAGAAGTATTACTGATCCAAATTACCGAACGGATTGTTATTTTTATTGATGAAATTGATAGCGTTCTGCAACTGGCGTTTAAAGATGACTTTTTTGCCCTAATTCGAGCCTGTTATAACAAACGGGCGGAAAATTATGCTTATAATCGCATCAGTTTTGTGCTATTGGGGGTGGCGACACCAGGGGATTTAATAGCAGATAAAGACCGCACCCCGTTTAATATTGGCCGAGCAGTTGAGTTACATGGCTTTCAACTCCATGAAGTAGAGCCATTAGTCAGGGGATTGGAGGGAAACGTCAGCAACCCCCAGGCTGTGATCCAGGAGATAGTAAAGTGGACAGGGGGACAACCGTTTCTTACTCAAAAGCTCTGTCAGTTGGTGGTTAGTTCTGGGTGTTGGGATCCCCCCCAATCCTTCACAAGTTTGGATCCCCCCCAATCCTTCACAAGTTTGGATCCCCCCCAACCCCCCTTAATAAGGGGGGAGAATAAATCGATTGAGAAGCCCTTAACAAGTTTGGATCCCCCCCAACCCCCCTTAATAAGGGGGGAGAAGGAGAGGGAGAAGGAATGGATTGAGAGGTTGGTGCGATCGCATTTTATCGACAACTGGGAAGCTACCGATCAACCGGAACACTTGAAGACCATACGCGATCGCATTCTTTGTAATGAGCAACGGGCTGCCTATTTGTTGGAATTGTATCAGCAGGTGTGGCAGCAGGGGGAAGTTGTTGCTAATAACAGTTTTGAGGAGGGGAAGTTACAGTTATCTGGGTTAGTGGTCAAGCACAGACTTGGAACCTCTCCAGTGCTTAAAGTGTATAACCCGATCTACCGTGAAGTCTTTAATCAGGACTGGATTAAGCAAGAATTAGCCCAGTTACGTCCCTATTCGGAAGCCTTTAGGGCTTGGGTGGCGTCAGATTGTCAGGATCAGTCACTATTGTTGCGGGGTAAAACTCTAAAGAATGCTCAAGCTTGGGCAAAGGGTAAGAATTTAAGTTATTTAGATCAGCAGTTTCTGGCAGCAAGTGAGAAAAAGCAGATAGAGGAGCAAATTGCTCAAAAAGAGCGATTTGCAGCATTAGAGAGAGAGAGGAAAGATAGGGAAGCTGCCCAGAAGAGAAATCTGGTACTAACTGAGGCGAATCGGAAAGCCAAAGGGCAGATGCGGTTCGGATTAGGTGTCTTAATTTTAGCGTTATTGGGAGCTGGTATTTCTGGAATACTAACAGTAATTCTATTGGTAAACGCGAATCGCCAGGTTGATTCTGCCAAGATAGAACTTAACCAGGTAAAGCAAGAATTTCAAAATGTATCGCAGCTCTCTGAACTTGCTGTAAAACTTTACAAAGCCAATAAGCGCTCTAAGGCAAAAAGAGCCAGAAAACAAGCAGCTCTCTCCTTTGAGATTCAAGACTATGAACTAAAACAAGCCATGCTGCTGACCAATATTGCTATTGCCTATCAGCAACTTGAACAGTTTGATCAGGCAAATAAGGCAGTTTCAGAAAGTTTGGAAATATTAGCCAATGCAGATAATAGAAAGTCTCTAGATCACTCAATTATTCTTGCCCAAGCTCTAATGAGCAAAGCTCGTTTGATGACAGCTCAAGGAGATACTCAAGGAGCCTTGTATGCTTACGGTAAGGCTTTTGATACTATCCAATCCTTAGGTAGGGATTTAAGCAGCATAAATCCAGCTATAAAAGTTAATTTTATAGAGATTGTAGAGAGTGTTTATCAGGAGTTTATTGGGTCACTTTTGGATTCTGAGGAAACTGGTTCTAACCAGCACACTCTTAGAAAAGTTCGTCAGGTTATTGAATCGCTCCATTTGACTCAACTCAATAACTTCCGTGAGATAGTTCCTTTGAATCCTAATCTAATCGAAATTGACCAAATTGATTCCCAAGCAGCAGTAATCTATCCTATTATTTTGGATAATCGATTGGAAGTAATTCTTCACTTGCCCGGTCAACCCTTGCACCGCTACTCAACACCTTTATCTGCAGAAGAAGTTGAGGAAACGCTTAGCAGTTTTAAAGAGGCAGTGCGAATCATGCATAGACGTTTATGGCGTAGATTCTCCCCAAAAATTTACGAATTGCTGATTAAACCAGCAGAAACTAAGTTAGCTAAAAGCAACATCAAGACTATCGTATTTGTGCCCAATAGTAGGCTAAGAAGTATTCCCATGGCAGCTCTCTACGATGGTGAGCAGCATTTAGTAGAAAAATATGCCATTGCTGTCACCCCCGCTTTACAGAGTCTAGAGCCTCAGCCCCAGAAACAAAAACCTTTAAAAGCTTTGATTGCTGGAGTTTCTGAATTCCGCCAAGGCTATTCACCATTACCCTTTGTTGAGGTGGAGGTAAAAAAAATTAGCTCAATGATACCAAGTTCAATCCTACTTAATCAGGACTTCACTGGTAAAGCCCTGGAAAACGCACTTAACTCCTCTTACTTCCCTATAGTTCACTTGGCAAGCCATTCACAGTTTTCTTCAGAATCAGAAGATACATTTATACTTACTTGGGATGGAAAAATTAAAGCCAAGGACTTTGAAAAGTTACTGAGTTCAAGAGAACAGGAAAAATTTGACCCGATTGAATTACTCGTTCTCAGTTATTGTAGTACTGCTCAAAGTAATAATCAAACACCTTTTAGATTCGCAGGATTAGCCCTAAGGTCTAGATTCCGCAGTATTCTCGGCGCTCTGTGGTTTATTGACGACCAAGCCACTGCTGAGCTAATGGGTCAGTTTTACCAAGAATTTACTCAACGGAACGTTACCAAAGCTGAAGCCCTGCGCCTTGCTCAGTTAAGTACCTTGAAAGACCCTAACTACGAACATCCCTATTACTGGGCACCCTTTGTTCTAATCGGTGACTGGCGCTAAGGGGCTATGACGTAGCGCGAACAGCCGTCAGCCGTCAGCCGTCAGCTAAAAGCTCACGCTACTTGAAAAGTCGCAAACCGCTAGAAGATATTATTAAATTAAAAAACTAGAATTTCATGAAAACATTTACTGCAATTGTTGAGCGAGATTTAGATACCAATCTCTACGTTGGTTATATTCCAGGATTTAAAGGCGCACATTCTCAGGGAGAAACCTTAGACGAGTTAAAGGAAAATTTGCGAGAAGTAATGGAAATGCTGCTAGAAGATGAGAATTTAACCTTTGAAACAGAATTTGTCGGTACAAAACAAATTGTGGTCTGATAGTTACAGCGTTTTTCATAACTATTAGGTGCGCTTGACCCATTAAGAATTAAATTCGCCACGGGTCGCACCTGAGGTACACAGAATTTTTTCACTCTTGCCTCTTGCCTCTTGCCTCTTGCCTTCCCCTCCTGGGAGGGGTTAGGGGTGGGTTCCTCTTGCCTCTTGCCTCTTGCCTGCTCCCTAAAACGTAGAAATTTGTACCTCACCGAATTGAAAACCGCTGTAAGTACCAATAACTAGAATAGAAGAAACTCTGTTGTGCGGGAAGCAACTAAATCATGACATTCGCCACCACAGCTGTTGAAACTAATCCGATTGTGCTGAGGATGCCCCCGGCACTGGAGATGGATGATGACCAATTTTTTGAATTTTGTCAGGTTAACCGAGAATTACGTATTGAGCGGACATCAGAGGGAGAAATAATTGTTATGCCCCCAACAGGAGGTGAAACCGGAAAACGTAATCTAAGTATAGGTGGTCAGTTGTGGACTTGGGTGGAACAGGACGGTACAGGAGTAGGTTTTGACTCATCCACTGGTTTCAAACTTCCCAATGGTGCAGAACGTTCCCCTGATGCCTCTTGGGTAAAGTTAGAAAGATGGGAAGCCCTAACACCTCAACAAAGGCAAAAATTTGCTCCCATATGCCCGGATTTTGTGATTGAATTGCGTTCCCCCACTGATAGGGTGAAAGATCTCAAGAACAAGATGGAGGAGTACAGGTCAAATGGCGCTAGCTTGGGGTGGTTGATTGACCCAAATAGTCGTCAGGTGTATATTTACCGTCCTGGGGTAGAAGTGGAACAGTTGGACAATCCGGCTACGGTCAAGGGTGATGAGTCGGTACTGCCTGGTTTCGTGCTGAAGCTGGATAAAATCTGGTAAGGGTAACGGATTAGCCTTGTCAACCCAAGCAGAGAAGCACAATCAGCCATCTGTGCTAGTTAATTGATGATCTTACTCAGGAATTTCCTCAATTCCAGAGAAAGGGTAATGATAAAACCGGATTGTAGAGCCCTGATGTCTTTGACTTCGAGCTCTTTTAGCGGTTCTAGAACCCAGTCACATTAAGTATGATCCACTGGATACTAACCACATTGCCTTGAGAGTCACAACAGACAGACACTGACATATCAACCGCTACAGGTTTACCTTGCCGTGGACACAATACCACTTGCCAGTCCTTGAGCTTTTGCAATTCCTGGAGCTGGTGGAGTTGGAGGTCGAACCGATTAGACTCAGCTTCACTGATAAAGCTCATCAGCGGTTTACCCACCAGATAATACTGCTGTACGTTTAGTAGACTAGCAGCTGCACTGTTTGCTTCTTGGATAATTCCTTGAGCATTGGTTACCAGGTAACCCTCCGGAGCCAATTCAAACAAATTATGGTAGTGTTGTTGCCGTGCTTGTAACACAGCGTAAGCCGCTTGCAAAGCCTCATACTTCTCGCTGAGTTCCTCAAAACCGGTAGAGAGTTCCTCTAGAGCAGCATAGAGCAGCTCCGGCTTTAGAGAGGATTGCTTAGGATCTAGTGATTCAATTTTGAGGCACTTTTGACCTGGAATCTGGTGCTTAGTAAAGTCAAAGCCTGGATTTGTGTTCAGTGAACTCAGAAGTGCTTTGAATACGGTATCGTCGTTTATATTCACTCGTATTTCTCCATCCACAGAGCAAGTCTAGGAACAATTGAGGCTGGACTACTCAATGGCCTTCTATTAAATCGTCCCCTAGGGTTCGCGAGTGTACTTGATGGTAGCAAATTTTTGTGGCAAAATCATGAAGCAAACGCCCATAATTGGCTTTTAAACCACGCTTGCTCCGCAATATCTTTGCTTTTATTGATTTTTCTGTTGTCTCTATGGATGGCTCAGATCGGCTTTCCTCAATTAAAGTCCACCTTAGGGATTTGAGTTAAGGGGTAGCCCACTTCTGAATTAAACCACAATTATAGAGTATAGCACAAAAAAATGCAAGCCTTAGCAACGGTAGACCATGAAGGCTTTACGCCCCTAGACTAAAGGGAATTTAGAATGAGAATTTACAATCAGAATTTTTTGAGGGCTGCGATCGCATGCAAGCTCACGGAGTGATCTGAATCTGCCACCAAGTCTTTGAGTAAGGGTATTGATTTAAATTGAGCTAATTGTCCTAGGGACATGGCTAGAGTTTGTTTGATTTGGTGATCTTCGGTAGCCACTTGCCCTGATTGACAAAAGTCGATCAAAATCTCAGCGGCTTTGGGTTTCAAATAGTCTGACTCTACCATCCCCAGGACGCTAATGATTTCCCGACAGACTGGTGTGGGTGCCTCCCTCAGCACTGCTTGTAACTGTTGTAGGGAATTGGTAGTAAACTCCCAACTGAAAGCACGGACAATCTCGATTTGTAAACTGATTGGTGTAGCTGGTGACTGGAGTGCCTTAACTAACGCTTGATGGGCTTCCAAGGTAGCTAAACGCCCGAGTGCGATCGCAGCTTGGTGGCAAACCTCCAAATTCAGGTCATAAAGCAATGGTTTAATCCGCTTGACTAGATCTAAATCTGGCAACAGAGTGCGTAGTAACCCTAGACCAATCACCGCTTCTTTCCTCACCGCTGCCACTTGATCGCTTATGGCATTCAGGAGAACTGGAGTAATTGAGGGTGAGCGAAAATTACTGAGGGTTTCAATAGCAGTAGCCCGTATTTCCGAGCTGGGGTCATTAACCACACTCAGCAATGGCTCAATCACTTCCGGACGGTGAATATGAGCCAGGGCTTGCACTGCCAATAATCTGGCCTCTGGGGATTCTGGGAAACGGCTTAAAGCCGCCACCGCTGAAGTCCCAATGTTTGCCAGTGCCTCAGAAGCCATATAGGCTAACTCTTCATCCTCACCATCCTTCAGCAATTTGACTAGCACCATCACCACTGCCGGGTCATCAAACTGACCTAAGATCCGACCAGCAAACCAACGGACTTCCAAATCTAGTGCTTCATCTTCTAGGATGCTGATCACCGGAGCAATAACGGCTTTCCCCAGTTTTGGTAGCACCTTTACTAAAGCCCATTTTTCTTGAAAATCCCCACTCTTGAGCACCTGTAATCCCAGACTCAAAGCTAGCTGGAACTCTTCATCACTTAACCGCTGCTGTGTCTGACCATTTTTCCCTAAGGACAACTGCTGAAGATGGTGAGTGAGTAATGAAAAATTTTCCTGCTGTCCAGCAAGACTTGCTTGTTTTAAAATGTTCAGCATTGTTTAATCGTTGCCTCACGGCAATAAAAAATTAACTGCATCAAATTCACTGCATTGGACTACTATCTCGATCACACAGGAGACTGATCCGACGAACAGCTGATTTTCCAGCGTTACTTAATAATGGAATGATTTTAAGAGTCAGGTGCGCGCCTCCAAGGCCGCGAGCAATCCCTCGCGGCCTTGGGTCGCACCTGTGGAATGGGCATCAGGCGTGGAACTGGCATCTTGCCAGTTTCAATATATGTGTGGAACTGGCAAGATGCCAGTTCCACACATATATGTTCGGGCGGGCAGGATGCCCACTCTACTCCTATTAATTCGAAGATTCAGCAACGCCGAATATCGGACTCTAATTTAAGCGTTCTCCAACCAAAGCCTAATTATCAAATCCAAAATGTATTAAATGCAATATTTTGATGCATAATATAAAATTTTATAAATTCTTTGTAACAAAAGCTACGATGTTTCCCGATTGTGAAACCTATCGTTATATCTCGATATGGACTATTGATCTAATCACATCGACTTAGTCAGTGTTAGTCAGTGGGAACCTTACACAGTTAGACATCTTGAAAATCCTGCCTGGTGGGAGGTTATCTCCACTGGGCATCTACCTTTAGGGGATGTCAAACTCTCAACCTCAATGACTCCAACCCAAAAGTGGGTTGAAGTAAGTATAGGGGGCTCGGTGCCAAGCTAACAGTTAAATCCCATCTAAATCCCATCTAAATCCCATCTAAATCCTAGGGAGTGATATATAGCAATGTCTTTACAAGTCGAACTATTAGAACAAAGCTTTGATAAGGTTAAGCCTCGCGCTACAGAATTTGTAGCCAGCTTCTACGAAAATCTATTCACCGATTATCCAGCCGCCCAGCCTCTGTTCGATACCACAGACATGGTTGCGCAAAAGAAAAAACTGCTGGCTTCCTTGGTACTGGTAGTAGAAAATCTACGTAAACCAGATACCCTCAGTTCAGCCCTCAAAGGACTAGGAGCGAGACATGTTCAGTATGGAGCGCTGCCAGAACATTATCCATTAGTGGGCAATAGCCTCCTAAAAACCTTTGAGCAATACTTGGGGGCGGATTGGACACCAGAGGTCAAGCAAGCCTGGGTAGATGCCTACGGAGCCATTACCACCATCATGTTGGATGGTGCGGATTATTCCTCTGAAGAAGTGGAGTTAGATTCCCCAAAACCAGAGGCCACAAAACCCAGCCCCCAACAGTATGAGGTGCCGGAAACAAACATTAACTGGCCCTTAGTCGGTGGCGTGTTTGGGGCTGGTGGAATTGTCACCCTGATCCTGGCCATGCTCTTGTAAGCCATCCTGTTGTAAATAGTTAAAAATGGCAAGCAATCTGGGTAAGTTTTTTAAGCCTACTATTCTCCAATCCAAGGTAGTCATCATCGGTGTGATGGTGATCCTACTAACGTGGTTAAGCGCTGCCTTCGCTTTAGATCACCGCAGTGTGTTCCTTCCTGGCACTACCTCGGAGGGGCATGTTTTGTTTGAGGTCTCCTGTAACTCCTGTCATGAGGGGTTTAAACCGGTCACCAACGAAACCTGTATGCGCTGTCACGAAGCCGAAATGGCAGCAGATGCTCACGGATCTAAAAAGTTCCGTGACCCCCGTTGGGCTGAACTCTTAACCAAGATAGATGTACTAACCTGTACTGCTTGTCATAACGAACACGTCCATATGTTTGGGCGAGGAGTTCACCTCAAGCCAGACCTATGTATGGCTTGCCATGAGGGCATCATCACCGGTGACTTAGCCAGTCATACAGGATTTGCTCCGGATGGTTGCTGGACCGCAGGCTGTCATAACTTCCACGACCACCGCTCCATCTCGACAGGATTCCTGCGTCAGAATATCGATCAGTTGCCGATGTTGCCAGAACCTGTACTGTTGGAGCGCACAGTTACTGGGGAATTAGAAGAAGCGCCTACTCCCGATTTAGGTGAAGAATTCCTGGGGAGCGAGTCATGAAAAAACTGATTGCCATTGTACTCGTCCTAATTGGGTTTGTATTCGTCAGCGGTATCCGAGGTAACGCAAACAACGTTATTGATTTAGCCACTAATGGGGGTGTGCCCAAAGATCCCGCTGCATCCCTTTCCCAAGGGGAATTAGTTGAGATTAATCAGTTGTGGCAAGGCAGTGCTCATGCCTTAGCAGACGTTAACTGCTCTAGCTGTCACCAAGACTCTGACACTAAAGAATTAGTGGTTAAACCAACCCAGGAAAGTTGTCAAAGTTGCCATGAGGTAGCAGTTGAGACCTTTCTGTATGGTAAGCATGGCATTCGGATCTCAGAAGGACTATCTCCCTTGACACCAGCAATGGCTCATTTGCCGATGAAAGAGTCAGCGATGGACAAGCAAATGAACTGCAACAGCTGTCACAATGTCCATTCTGTAAATACCTGGCAAGCCTCTGTAGATTCCTGCTTGACCTGTCATAATGACACCCACTCCCTCAACTATCAAAACTCAAAGCATGCCGAACTATTGGCCGACCAAGGTACGTTACCCAGACCTAATGGTGAATCGGTCACCTGTGCTAGCTGTCATCTACCTCGTCAGCAGCTGGAAAACACAGAAAACACAATTGTCGTTAATCACAACAATACCTTTACTCTTAAACCACGCGATCGCATGGTTAAGGAAGTTTGTATGAACTGCCACAGCGTCGAGTATAGCTATAACAGCATCTTCGACGATGAGCTAGTAGAGGAAAACTTTGCTCGACCTCCTAGCCTTCAGCTAGAAACCTTTGATCTAGTTCGTGCATTTGAGAAGAAACGGTCGAGTAACGCTGAACAGTAGTAAAAGCTACTAATTAACGCTACTAATTAACGCTACTAGTAGTAAAAGCTACTAATTAAAGCTACTAGCTAACGCTAATCATTCCTAGCCCTAGTCATAGCTACGTCATAGCCACGTCATACCAATTAAATACAAGGAGAGGAAACACGAAATCATGGCAATCAATACATTGCTACATCGCATGAAAACCAAAGCTGTGGGCTTAATTGCCTTAGGTTTAGCGATTTGCGTCACTGTTGTAGCTTGTGGCGGCGGTTCCAGTCAGCAAGCTGGAGGTGTTGCTCCGGAATTAGTTGTGGATTATATCCATACTGTACTGTTAGCAGACCGCACCGCTTACACCAAGCACGTTATTAACCGCTTAAAGAAATTAGAAGGCAAAGACAAGCCAAAGGGAGTAGTTGATGCTGAAGCCACTGAAGGTTGGCAACAAACTGGTGGTATTCCCCTACCAGCTCAAATGTTCCGTCTAGGAGCAGAGATTGCTTCTGATAACGGAGAGTTTACCTACGGCTTAATTTCCCCTTGGAACATCAACGATAACCAAGCGCCAAAATCTGAATTTGAAAAGAAAGCAATGGCAGAAGTGGTTGAAACTGGTGAGCCTTACAAAGACTATCAAGAAATTGCTGGTACAACCTATTTTTCTGCCGTCTACCCTGATAAAGCCGTCGCTGAAGCCTGTGTCACTTGCCACAACACCCATCCTGTACACAAAGAGCGCTATCCTGACAAAGTCTTCGAGATGGGCGAAGTCATGGGTGGCGTCATCATTAATCTGCCTCTAAAAGGCACCTAATTTTTAGGGGAAATGTGTCAGCAATCAGCTATCAGCAATCAGCTATCAGCAATCAGCTATCAGCTATCAGCTATCAGCTATCAGCTATCAGCTATCAGCTATCAGCTATTAGCTATCAGCTTATGCCCACGCTACTTGAGGTGCTATCAACTATCACCCAAAGACTGACTGCTGACTGCTGACTGCTGACTGCTGACTGCTAACTGCTAACTGCTGACTGCTGACTGCTAACTGCTGATTGCTGACTGCTAACTGCTGACTGCTGACTGCTTAAAAAATAGGTTTAACCGAAAAGCCACTATGTTATGAAGCCCAAATTTTCTACCTTAATCATCCTCACCTTCATCTGTGTGGTAATTCTGACTCCCTTTGCCCTCAGTTCCCTTTATCTACCGATGCTGCGGGACAATTATTTTAAATGGTATCAGCTTTTACAAGGGGAACTTTATAAGCAAATTACCGGCTATCTATCCCTAGCCTTTGTATTGTTTGAGATGGTACTAACAGCTAGAAAGCGTAGTCGTGGCTGGATGATTAAGTTGACTATTCCTGGTTCTATGCAGCTGTGGCGCAGTTTACATATCTTTTTGGGAGTCGCACTTTTAGGGACAACATTAATTCATACCATTGGGGCGACGGGTAAGAATTTTAATTCTATATTCCTGTGGGTATTTTTTGGTGTAACCCTATCGGCTCTAGTCGGTGTTGTGGCGGAAACCGGGGTGTTAGAATCTCCTAGAAAATATTTTGGTTGGGTGCCAGCAAAGGATGGCATTGGCAGCATGCTACCGGGTATATCTAAAGGCCCCCTAATTCGTAATCTACGCTCTATCTGGCTATCCACCCATATCTTCCTAGTCAGTGTATTCTTTGTGATGCTAGGATTTCACATATTTATCGCCTATTACTATCAATGAATAGGGAACAGGGAATCGGGAATCGGGAATCGGGAATCGGGAATCGGGAATCGGGAATCGGGAATCGGGAATCGGGAATCGGGAATCGGGAATCGGGAATCGGGAATCGGGAATCGGGAATCGGGAATCGG
>NZ_JAAHIE010000009.1:0-21417 GCF_010671945.1 Moorena sp. SIO4E2 | reverse complement strand
TCATCATCTACTTATTTTAAGACTATGTTTATCTATAACATTATTTGTCTTTATCTTAACACGATGCGAGAAAACCGTCAAGTCTTAATTTAAAAAAAAGCCGTCCTATAAGGACGGGGCGCGATTACCCAAATTTTTTGGTAAAACATGTTCCATCAGGCGGCGACCAACCGACCGATTTTGTGCAGCGGGGTCTACGGTAGTCGGACCGATCCCGGCGATAGTATCCCCTTCCCACAAAAAGTTGCTGCCAATGACCCGGCCATCCTCAGCCTCGGCCACCACCGAATAAACCGCCGGGTTTCCTAAAATTTCGGTCAACATATCCGCCCCAAACTCCGCAGAAGGAAAGTCGGGTACCAAGCCATGCTGTTCCGCAATGGCACGGAACGCTTCATACAAAATGGTGCCACAGGGGAGTGCGTCCTCGAGCCGTCCCCCACGCAGGATCACCGAAGAGGTTTGTTCAAATACTTTGTCCATGTTGAAAAACCTTGTAAGTGTTCCGTTCGCAACTTTACGCGATCGCAATTCAAAATACAAACCTAGCACTACGCTGTTGATTAGTTTTATCAGTCAACCAGCTCTATTAATTTTAGACTCTGCCTATTACCAGAAAATTTAACTCAATCTTGTATAAATTACCTAAACTATATAAAACTTAACAAATATTTTAAACTTCATTACAAAATCAGATATGCCCTTGGCATACCATGATATGTTCTGTAACATAAATCGAGTCGCGGTTCTTATGAGCTGAATTGGACACGCAGCTTTCCCGCTCTCGAACTACCTAATGGTGACGTTAGACAAGGAGGACACTTTGGATTTGCATTCTACTCAACCCCACAATGATCATACTTCTGAAGGCATTAGCGATTATGTCGCCGAGCTTCAGTTTCACATGGCACTCCACGCCCGCAAATTAGTTCCTAACCTCACTAAAGCAGCAGATAGTCGAGAGCAACTATTGCAGCAAACCCAAGCTAATTGTGAAAAACTGGCCTCGCGACAATCCCGTTTATAGTGATAAAGCTTTAGCTCTATTTGCAGCAATCAACGATTCTGTATACTGTAGCGCCTCTTGCCAAACCTGATAGCCAAGAGGCGTTAAATGTATGCCATCGGTTGTCAAGTTGTGCTGCATCTGACCTTTACTATCAGTAAACAACTTGTGAACATTCAGATAGGCAGCTCCTTCTTGTTGAGCAATCTGAGCAATTTGTTGATTAAGATTACGAATGCGCTGATTAGAAATGTAATAGGTAATAGGTAATAGGTAATAGGTAATAGGTAATAGGTAATAGGTAATAGGTAATAGGTAATAGGTAATAGGTAATAGGTAATAGGTAATAGGGATGCGCTGCATCTTCAGGTGCGACCCGAAGGTGCGACCCTAGGCCGGGTTCCCCGGCCTAGGAGGCGCGCACCTTGAGCGAATTTAATCATTAGATGCGGAAAGCGCACCTAACAGGGAATCAGCTTCAAAGAATACTGTACCTCATAACTGTGATCAACGCTATAATTGCCGTGCTCTTCTTCTTTGCTCTGGATTGGGTTTGTATTTTATATATTATTGTCTGAGCCAGTAAGTATTTGATAATGGGTAAACACAGCCACAAAACATTCCATTTCTAATATTATTGTTCCCTGAGATGTTTTGTTAAAACTGAATCCTTCGGACTATTGTGGTGAGGGCTATAGTTCAAGGGGAGCAAGGTTGATGATTGAACCGAGAAAAAAAGGCTTTTTCCAGACTCGACCGATCCTTCCCCCTTGAGTATTTCAATAGCTAGCGCTGTAAACTTCTGGGATCGAGAGCATCCCGCAAACCATCCCCAAGTAAATTAAACGCCAACACCGTCAGAATAATCAGCAGTGCTGGCGGCCAAATCAACCAAGGCTGTAGCACGATGATTGAGGCATTGGTTGCCAAAGACAACAAATTTCCCCAGGACGGATCCGGTTGCTGAATTCCCAATCCAATCAAACTCAGCACCGACTCGGCCACAATGAAACCAGGAACTGCCAAGGTTGCTGATATAATCACATAGGAAGCTGTCTGGGGCAGAACGTGGCGTACAATGATATAGAAGGGATTCGCCCCCATAGTTTTGGCAGCTTGGACAAATTCCCGCTCCTTAATCGATAACACCTGTCCTCGGATCACTCGTGCTAAGCCAGACCAGCTAATAAACGAGGTAATCAGAACAATTAATAAAAACCGTTGCGCACTAGTTAGACCAGGTGGTAGCACAGCCGCTAAGGCGACGAGTAGGTAAATACCAGGAATAGTCATCAAAACTTCTACCAGACGCATGATGATCCCATCTACCCAGCCGCCGAAATAGCCGGAAATTCCCCCAATGATTAGACCAAGGGGAAAGGAGATCGCAATTCCGACTAGACCAATACTAAGACTAATCCGACCCCCATACACCAAGCGACTAAACTGATCACGAGCTTGCTCATCGGTACCTAATAGATTAATCTTACCCTCACCCACCGTACCAAACAGGTGACGGTTGAAGGGAATCGCTCCAAACAACTTATACTCCCGACCTGGAACAAATAGACCCACTGGCGACGGCTTTTGCCAGTCTACAATCAGTTTGCGATCGCCTGTCTCTAAATCCGTTGGTCCTTGGGTTGTGGGATATACATGGGGACCAATAAACTCTTTGGTTTGCTGGTTACGCCAGTAGATCTTGGTAGGTGGTAGCAGGGAACCATCTGGCTGAGACACATAAGGATCATAGGGAGCAACAACATCTGCTGCAATGACAATTAGATAAAAAGTCAATAATAGCAATGCCCCAAAACGGGCGAGAGGGTTCTTGGTAAGTTTTTGCCACCAGTTCATAGGATTATTCCGAAAGCGCGAAAAGCACCTCGTGTTTACTTTGTATGGGCGTATCTTGCATTAGCTATGTTTCACCCATACAAAGATGGTATCGAAATCTGATCCAATCACCCTTCACTCAACACCCTTCACTCAACACCGTTCATAATTTCTGATTATACATTAACCTTTTGTGTCATTTTCCCCAGTCCATTGTGATTGTGTGAGTGTTCGACCACAAAGACATTGGAGAAGAGATTAGCCGTAATTTGTTGACCTTCCTGAGTTAAGGATAGGTAACGCAAGGCATCCTGAATATAAGGGTATACCCCATTCCAGTAAAACTTAGAGTAGCCTTGCCGCAGATCTCCAGGATGGAGGTACCCAATGGTTTTGTTAAATCCAGTTTCTTCAAACTCATAGAACAAAGCACTAGTTTTTTTGAGATAGCGTGGGTCACTCAGTTGACCAATCAAGTCAGAGGCGCGAATTAATCCAGGATAGTTACCTGTATCTTGATGATCCCCTTGCTTCGGCACAGGGAAACGAGTCAGTTCAATGTTGCGCTTGATAAACTCGGCATCAATCAGGTTGTGACCACCAAAGCGCTCATCAATAAATAATTTTGCCCGATCGACATGATAAGGCGTCAGAGCAGCATCGGTAGAGCCTTGGGGTAAATGAACCATCTCCCCATGTTGACCAGTAGCGTAGAGTCGTTCATTTTCTCGGTCTTGGCGACATACTCCTTTAACATAGCCAATATCATGACATGCCAAAGAAATGATAAAGTGTAACCAATCATCAGGAGTTACACCACCTTCACGGATATGTTTGCCTCGCAAAATCTCTTGTCCGACGAGGGTAACTAGGATGGAGTGTTCCACATTGTGATAGAGGGCATCACTGTTGGCAATATTTTCCATTGCCATGCTGCCAGCCCAAGCAATTATATCTTCGTTGTCAGGGTTGAGTCCCCCGTAAGTTCGGCGGTAGCCTTCCCGGAGTCTTATAACAAAGGCGTTAATTAGAATTTCAGTGGTGTTAAACATGATTTTTGATTGACTTAAATGCTAAGACAAAGTCCAGTATTCCCATGACACTGGCTTAGTTTTACTAGTTTGGTAGATTTAAATTTTTGGTAGTTTAACCTTTTGTATAGCTCGCTTAGGGTTAACACCTCAAAGCATTACTAAGTGATCCTTGGGCGCTATACTAGCAGCAATGGGGAAGGCTAATCTTTGTCTACAGCTTACCAAAAAGCCAAGCTGAAGGCCCCGATCAGATCCTGTCCGGGTAATTAACCTTAATAAAAATCTGCCCCATCTCCCTATCAATCTTCTTTATGATGGGTATTCTTGCGCACTTGATCTAGCAATGCTCAATCGGGTGAAGTACCTGACCCAATTAAGAACTGCTATAATACCAATAATAGTTAAATAATAGTTAAAGGTTTGCGGGTGTAATTCAGTGGTAGAATGTCAGCTTCCCAAGCTGAACGTCGTCGGTTCGAGTCCGATCACCCGCTTGTTGATTTGTAAGCATTCAGCGGTCAGCTAATGCGCTACGGGCACGCTGTCTTGATGGGGAGCAGGTCAAATAAGCCTAACAAATGAACTACTTGACAAAACAACAAAAATCATGTTATTGAGCCGGTCTTAGTTGCAGAACAGATGAACTATTTACCAGATCAGCTTGGCTTTTACCCATGAGGGGGCTATAGATAATGTACAAATATTAGGCATTAGTGACATGCTCCCCCTATTACCTATTACCTATTACCCATTACCCATTACCCATCACCCATTACCCATTCCCCATTCCCCATTCCCCATTCCCCATTCCCCATTCCCCATTCCCCATTCCCCATTCCCCATTCCCCATTCCCTCTAACTCTAGGCGAATTTTGTTCAGAGATTTGTTAACTAATTTTATGACATGAAATCTATCTATTCCCAGATTAGCATTTGCGCTACGCGCACGCTACGCGAACGGAAAAACTTCCTTGACAACTTTCTGAAATCCACCCCACATATCTACACTGACTTCTTTGATTTTTCCCCTGATTGCAATAGGTTGCTCCTTGAGTACTTCTATAATTTCTTCACTCTTATGAGAGTCAATTACTTATAATAAATAACTGTTATCAATATCACAAACAACGGTAACAAATTTTATTTTTACTTTTGCTCGACTAAATTCATCTATATTTAACCGTTGTGGAGTTACCCAGTATTTTTTTTTGCTTATGGATTATTTTAAAAATTTTTTCGACTTTTTCTTGACTTAATTGTTCATTTTTGCTTACTTGTGCCACTGTTAATTCTTGAACTTTATTATAGATATATTATTCATCCATTTTTGTATAATTACGACCCATTTATATAAAGCTTAAAGGTTCAGTTGAGTAGTTTTGACAGTGACAACAATAAAATTGACGACGAGGCACTTGTAAGTATACTCCTTGCCCACATATAGCGGTTTTTAATCTAGTAAGGTACAAGTTTTTGAGGTGCGACCCGTGGCGAATTTAATTCGCCAACGGAAAGCGCACCTAAGGTTTTAGGGAGCAGGAAGCAGGGAGCAGGGAAGAGGGAAGAGGGAAGAGGGAAAAAAATATGTGTACCTGATGAGGCTAAAAAGCGCTATATGGATAAATCTCGCACTAAAATTGGTCGATTTTGATTAATGTCATTCGTATAAATTTGACACTTAGGACAGTTAATTACTTCATTTAATAAATCCAAATTCAATATTATAAATTATTCTTTTTTATAAGAAGTGAACACGGTTACATTCGGTAAATTTAACAAAGTATAGCAGAAGTCAGAAGTCAGAAGTCAGAAGTCAGAAGTTAAACTCTTGCCATACTGTAGTTTGAGACTTTTGTCATGTCCTAATTACCCTGGCGACTGCTATATCTAGATGAAAGTCCATCCGTCGGTTAACAGCATTTAGTATTACTAGCTACATTTTACACCATATTGCCGGAAGAGCCATTCCGGTCTAAAATTTGTTTTAACATCTTGAAATAGACTTGGTTGGTTACCTTTTAAAGCAGCTATATAATCCTTGCCACTGTTGACGATAAATTCACAAGTTTTTTTTGGGTATTAATAGCATCATTGGCATTGACAACTCCTTTTAGAGCCAGTTTCTTGAGCAACTCTGGTAAAGCTTTAATTTCGTTGGTTTTGGCATCAACTTCAAAGGGTTCTAAAATCAAGCCCCGCTCAACAATGTAAGAACTGACCAACATAATTGCTGGGTTTGAAGTTACCGTAAGAGAGGGTCGCCTTTATAGGAACAGGTTATGGGTAATAGTTTTAAGTTATATGAAATAAGGCGACCCTCTCTAAGGTTTCGTCTCCTTGGGAGTCGGAATTGGGATTATCGTTTTCAATCTGATCTGAACCTTTAAGGACTTTGCCGTCTAAGCCAATGGTTTCTCCAGAAGCTGGTTGTACATTCAAGAATGCGCGCAAGGCACATCGAATACTCTTCGTAATTAATATACAATAAAACACGACGTAAGTAGGTGGGCTTAATAAGGCGACCCTCTCTAAGGTTTCGTCTCCGGGAAGGCTTTTGAAACGGCAAGAAGGGTTTGAAGTTACCCTAAGATAGGGTAACTTCAAACGTTGGTAGGTTATGGGTAAAAGGTAACGGCGCTTTTGTAGTAAGGCGACCCTATCTTAGGTTTCGTTTCCGGAAATGCACTCCGCAGTGGTCTTACCTTCGGCGTAGCCGACGCTTCGCGAACAGAGATGGAGATTTGTTGGAAAAGCACCATATAATACCACGCGCACTGGATGGAAATAATTCAGACAAAAATCTCGAATTATTACACCTACATTGCCATGATGCCAAACACGGAAGCAAAACCAACTCAAAAGAGTTAGATGAAAATCCGTTCTAGAGGAGCCAATGTCAAGGATTGTACTGTAATGATGAGCCGTATGATGCGAAAGTATCACGTACGTTTTTGAAGACGAGTCAGAGGTGACTCACTGGCTTAGTTTAATGAAGCCCGCGCTGTACCGTGCTTGTCAGCGTCGGGAGTATGTCACTAGAAAACCATTTCATCCCCGCTTTCCCTAAGGTATAGCAGAAGTCATTTGTCAGAAGTCAAACTCTTGCGCTTCTTGATGCAATAGCGAGTGGGGGAAACCCCCAAGACCGTAATGGTGCGCTTTCCGTTGGCGAATTAAATTCGCCACGGGTCGCACCTCTGCAATATGTCGGAAAATCTCCCAGAATTTCCACCGATTACCGACCCATCTCCCGCTCTTCCCCTCCTGGTCGGGGTTAGGGGTGGGTTCCGATTAGCCATTCCCCATTCCCCATTCCCCATTCCCCATTCCCCATTCCCCATTCCCCATTCCCCATTCCCCATTCCCCATTCCCCATTCCCCATTCCCCATTCCCTATTACCTATTACCTATTACCTATCTCCAAAGTAAAAAACCTACCCTTGTCAGCCCCACACTTCCCACCCTCCCCACACTTCCCTTCTTTTTTACAAATATGAGATGCACCCCAGTTGATTAGGATGATGGGGTATCGACTGCATCCCGTTCTGTGCGAATCCACTTGGTCTGAGGTTCCACCAGAAAAGCCAGATAGAGGGGAATTTTCCACAGAATGTAAATCGGGACAGCTAAGAGCATCAGGAGCGGAAAGTCTGCTCGGCAAAACTTAGCCCAACCTTCAACAATCGCAATTAACAGCAGCACCCCTTCTATGAGTAACACAATAGTACTTATCCATGATGCTCCCAATGCTCCCCCGAGTAAAGCTCCCCCTGTAGCAGCCACCCAAATTAGAACCAATAGGGACAATGGTGGCACACATAAGTCTAATGCGATCGCTAATAGGTCTATTCGTCTTTGACGAATAGACTCTTTGAGCAACTCAGGAACTTGGTTTAGCAAAGTCTCGATATGACCATGCTCCCAGCGTGACCTTTGACTCTTTGCTGAACCCTGTTTCATCAGACGACCTGTGACTCCTGCTTCCTGGCAATATATTGGGGAATGTCCGATGATCGCTAAATCCAAAGCCAACTGCATATCATCAACTGTTTTACTGCCAGCCAAAGAGATTTTGCGAATCACTGACCAGGGGAAAGCCATTCCTGAACCTGTTAACAAACAAGGCAAGCCCAGTCGATGTAACCCACTCGGACGGACTGTATTTTTGAATTTAACCGCCAGGGTAGAGATCAAATCCTTTAGTACCGGGTTGTCTGGTTGTGTCATTAAGTAAGTTGACTGAAGCGGTCGTTGTGTAGCGATCGCAAGGCGGGAAATCCGTGAAATCGTTCCTTGAGCAACAATACAGTCTGCATCAACCACCACCACGACATCCGGTGGATTAGGCTCAATAAACCCCATACCGAAGTCTAAGGCATATCCCTTACCTCTGCGCTCATGATCTTGTCGTTCAATTACAATAGCGCCAGATTTCCGAGCCACTGCTGCAGTGTCATCAGTGCAATTATCAGCAATGACTATTAGTCGGTCTTGCTCCGTAAGCTGAGGTAGTAATGTTTCCAGGGTGGCACTGATATCAGAGGCTTCATTGTGAGCTGGAACTAAAACAGCCACCGTTGGTCGGGGTTTGCTAGCATCCGACCATGGCTCAGAGCCATTAGGCAAAATTGCTGCACTACATTCAATAAAAAGAACTGTAATTGGAACGATAAGGGCAAATGCTATTACCAAGAATGGAATATCAATCAATGAGATGAATGGCTGATTAGCTAACACAATTCAACATCCTTAAAGCTTAAAATAAGTTATTTTTTTAGGGAACAGGGAACAGGGAATAGTGATTAGGGAACAGGGAACAGGGAATAGTGATTAGGGAATAGTGATTAGGGAATAGTGATTAGGGAATAGTGATTAGGGAACAGATCAGAGGTTTTAGTCAACAAAAAAAACTTTATTTATCTTTTTTGATAAGTATTAACAAAAAAATATATATATATTATATAGAGCCAATAAATAATCGTTAAAGTCTAAAACAAACCTAGAGATAAATGATACATATCCAGATATTATCTAAGAAAATTTAAATAAAAAACAATAAAATAAGATTTATTTGATAATGTTGAATGTTACCTATTACCTGTTTACTATTACCTGTTTACTATTACCTTTTGCTATCAATCCTTTGTTTACAAATCAAATACAAACGCTATCTAACTGTTAGTATTAAGTACAGTTTTGTACTCAACCAAGTTACTACGCTGTCCGAGCAATCGATTTAGGTGAAATTGAATCTGACCTTGGACCTGAGGAAACTTGCCGATCATGCAAGACAGACTATAAAGTAAAGCATCTGTTGAGCTCAAACCTGTCTGGGACTTATGACGATAGATCCGGTAAGTCATCAGAGGATAACCCAACAACAGCAATAAGCTCAAGCCATGGGTGAGCCATGCGATCGCAAATACTAATATAGGTAAGAGTAATCCCCAGAACCAAATGCTCCGGCTTTCTTTGACCCAATGGCGTTCTGGAGTGTGACCGTGTAACCAGGCTCCCTCAGCGTAAGCATGACCTGCTCTCAAGAACCGCTTCCAGCACTGACTAAAACGTGTCATTTGGGCATCATGCAAAGTCATTTCAGCATCTAGGCGAAAAATCTTCCAACCCTTCTGGCGCAGCCGCAAGCACAATTCCGGTTCTTCACCAGCAATTAGAGTAGGATTAAACCCTCCGACTTGTTCAAAAGCTTCTGTGCGCATCATTGCATCACCACCACAAGCGGAAGCTTCACCCACTGGTGTATCCCACTCCATGTCACACAATCGGTTATATATAGATGTTTCAGGGAAGCGCTCTCGTCGGCGACCACAGACTACAGCGACATTAGGGTTGGCTTCCAGTTCCTTTTGAGCATAGTTGAGCCATCCCCCTACTACCTCACAATCCCCATCCACGAATTGGACAAACTTAAGATTTGGCTCTAAATGTTTGAGATAGATATATCCCGCATTTCTAGCACGAGCTGCAGTAAAGGGTTTAGATAGGTCGAGTCCAATCACCTCTACCCCTAAAGAATGAGCGATTTCCACACTGTCATCTGTGGAGCCAGAATCGACATAAACCACACGAGCCACGTTTTTAATCACAGACAGTAAACACTGGCGTAGGCGTTCACCTTCATTGCGTCCAATCACAACTAATCCAATTTGCTTCAAACCTTGGGCTTTGTATTCTACAGCTGAGAGAGTGTTCATCGTTTAACTGCCTTGAAAATTTAGCTCTTTTCTTGCACTAGGCAAGGAATTGAAACGCAGAGGTAGCACTGAAACGCTGTTTCCCTAACGCTATCGTTGTTGGTGAAAAATTTTAGCCAGATTAAACTGTAACAGATTCACCCTTGTATAGCTTTCTAGGGAAGTTTACAGGATCAGGAATTTTGATCGATAAAGTCTATTAAGGCATCATACTTGGGTGAACTCTTTTGGTATACATGTTCTAAAGCCCCCCAGCTCCCCCATTTACTGGGCTTCTTGATATCAGAAAAGTGCATAAATAAGCCACCGCCCTGATTCTTCCATTCATTCAGGAGTTGTGTATAAATTTTATACATTTTTGGATGTCTATTAAGCTCAATGAAAAACTCAGTTAGTTTTTGATTATCGGACTTGACAAGATGTTGACCACCTTCGTAAACCACTAACTGTAGTTTTCTCTTATCTGCTACTTTGTGATGATAGTTAAAAATTTGATCAATATCACTTAAACTCTCATAGTCTTCTTCTTTGGGAAGTAACCCCCCGGATTTGATCTGCTTAAACGCTTTTGACACTCCCCCATCGGGTTCATTCAACCAAGATTCTATGGTGCTTTCGTTTTCTTCCGCGTTTAAGCTGCCATTAAAATATCCCGCGATCGCAAAAGCATCAATACTATGTTGATAACAAGGGGCATTACCCTCTGCTACCCACAGAGGACAATCCAAAGCAGCATTTTCCAAACCAAGCCATACGGTATGGGTAGCCATAACAGACACCACTTGATTGCTGTCACTACCAAATACATTTTTCCAAATATCAGACATTTGAGCAGTACGCATTCCATACCATTGCATGTATGCATCTCCTTTATCCTTGCCCCACCTAGCTTGACCTTGAGCTAACGCATAGTTAGCTTGTTGGAATTGCCAATTCCACACTTCATTAGACAGTTCCACATAAACCCTTAGATTTGGATCTAAGGTATCTTTAACTATTTGGGCAAAATTAGTGATATAGTCATCTGTAGCTTGATGGGGCATATTAAACCATGGATCAGCACCAATTCGATTGGCCAGTTTAACCATGATTTCTACAGGTACACCTTTACCGTAAGCGTAGGAGGCATCATCTACTTTTGGTATATTTGCCCATTCCCTTTGCTTAGAATGATTGGTTTCCATCCAGTCCATAAAACGGATGGCTTTAAATTTTTTAATTTTATTGATGAATTCCGGATTAAAAAGTTCAGACTCGTAAGTATCTTCATACTTAGCTTGAACAACACGAATGTTGCGAATATAATTACCCGTGTTATTAGGATCCGTAGCGGTAATTATTAAATAGATACTAGCCCCGGATGGCGTTACATTAATTACATCTCTTCCTGGCCTTGACGCTACCTCATCTTTGGTGGCATCAAACTTATATTCTATAGTGCCTTCTCCATCGTATAAAACCACATACTTTCCAGCTGGATAATTTTTCATCCCTGTAAAAAGTAGTGTAGCCACACGAGTATATTCAGGAGGAGCTTCTGGAGCAGGTAAAGACTTAACCCAGCCCTGTTCGTCTAAATCCAGTTTATCGTATTCCTCAGTATCCCACGAACCACTACAGCCTGTTTCTCCAGAGACACATTGAGTAATCCATGGTCTCGACGATTTGAAGGCATCTAAGAAAGGAAGTTCAGTTGACCAATCAGCAATTCCATTCAGGTTAGTTCCTAATTTAGGAGTTGTAAACGGAGAGTTTTGAACCGTTGATTTACTTAAAATAATATTAAGTTTTTGATAAAATTGTTCAGGATATGTTGGATGAAGCGCAATGAATAAAGTTAGACAAAAACTCAAAAAAAATAATGTAATAATTTGGAATTTATTAAAAACTATACTGTACACTAATTTTAACTATCAGGGCTAGCAAAACTGACTTGATAATTGGAAGTTATTGGTAAGCTGACTTCACTCAAGTAGCGTTCGTGGCACAGGCTTATAGCCTGTGACGCACGCCCATTAGCTTACTGCTTACATGGCTGGTAATTATCACCACTAATATATACTTAATAAAAAACAGCTATCCGGATTTTTGCTCTAGAGATTTTTATCAAAAGCTTACGCTATATATTAATTTAAGTTAATCTTGTTATAAAGTTATAATAACGAGAAGGATTTTTAGAAATCCATAGGTAAAGATCAAAGCAGGGGTATAACGGTAAACTTAGCTGTTGTATAACATAGACCAAATCGAGTTTAATGTCACTCTAAGACTTGCCAAGATTCACAAATGCCCCTGGTTAAGTTGCAGGTTGCATCTCCAGTATTAACATTTACTTTTAGAGAAATGAACAAGCCTGTTATTGTCATTGGACTAGATGCAGCTCAGCCCTCTGTCCTTGAGAAATGGATGTCTCAGGGACATCTCCAGACTATGCGTCGTTTGCGCGACCAGGGAACCTATGGACGCCTGAAAAATTTTGAAGCGTTTAGTGCAGAAACGCCTTGGACAACATTTTTGACTGGCTGCTCGCCTCACACAACTGGGTACTGGTCTCCCTTGGGATTCCGAGAAGGTAGCTATGAGTGCTACACCAAGGCCGCCTATGACTATAGTGAGTATCCTCCATTTTATGCCCTGGGTGAAGATTATCGAGTGGCAGTCTTTGACATGCCTCAAACTCGGCTCTGTGAGGAGGTAAATGGTCCCCAGGTTTTAGCTTGGGGAGCCCATTCTCCTCAAGTAGCTAGTGGCTCTTTACCGGCTTCACTGTTCCAAGAACTGGTTGACAAACATGGAGAACATCCAGGACTCCATAAGGACTATGCTGTGTGTGTTGATTTAAAGGGAACACTTCGACTTCGGAAACTTCTGGAGACAGGGATCTCCCGTCGCGCTACTATTTGTCAAGATCTCTTGGAACGAGAGTCTTGGGACTTGTTTTTAACAGTGTTTGGCGAAGCCCATGCACTGGGTCACAATTTCTGGCAGTTGAGTCAACCGGAACATCCTCTCTATGAGCATTTTAGTTCCCGTGTTTCAGGTGATCCCATGCTCGAAGGCTTTCAAGCCATTGATCGGGCAATCGGCAAGATTTTAGCCAAAGCACCAAAGGATGCTCATGTCGTCATTTTCTCCGCTCATGGCATGGGTCCTAACACCATGGATGCCCCCAGCACCACCTTCCTGCCTGAGTTTTTATATCGCCTTAGTTTCCCTGGGAAATTTGCCCTGGCTAATGGTACTGAGTTGGGAACACCCCCTGAACCGATAATTACCAAAATGAAATGGAACTATTGGGAGCGACATCTGTGGGGTACCAAGTATGATCCTAATCCCATTAAAAGGTTTTTGAGACGAGAAACTCCCACCAAGCTTTTCAAACTAATCGAGCCATGGTTAGATTCTTCTCAAGAACCCGATCTGATCTCCCCATTCAGGCTAGCGAAGGAAACCGATGTAGTACCTTTCCAACCAGCCGCTTGGTATGCACCGGTCTGGCACAAGATGAAAGCGTTTGCCCTACCAAGCTTTTCAGAAGGGTATATCCGTATCAATCTTCAGGGACGAGAACCCCAAGGATTGGTACCGGAATCGGAGTATGATGCTTTCTGTGATGAACTGATCCAAAAGCTTTACGCTCTTAAAGATGCCCGAAAAGGTGTACCCATGGTCAAGGAGATCATCAGGACACGGAAGTCGCCCACTGAGCGAAATTGTAAGCTGTCTGATGCCGACTTGGTACTTGTCTGGCAAGATGAGTATGCCACAGATGTGGTGGAAAGTCCTGATGTTGGACGTATTGGTCCTGTACCCCATTATCGTGCTGGCAGCCATCGCCCTGAGGGATTTATCATCGCCGCAGGTCCAGATATTGCGTCCGGTGTTGATTTCGGAGGCGGTCATGCTCTTGATCTTCCCCCCACAATTTTGGAATTGATGGGTGCACCAATTCCTGAATACTTTGAAGGTAAGCCACTACCATTGCTAGCAAAAGAGCTTGTCAACGGTTAATATGCTTACCGGCTTAGAGTGTGGTCAGAAACATTGCCCTCATAGTTAAGTCTTTGTAAATTAGAAATGAGGGATAAGGTAAAGAGGGGATGAGGATATTTTTACTCCTCTTTCCCCTCTTCATTTTATTCCAAATCTCACAAATCCGACAGGAATCAATTGAACATGCTTATCATCACACGATGTATACGTTCTGCCCATTTATCCCAATTTAGAGACTGATCGTATTCTTCTCTAGAAGACTTTACTAACTGTTCATAGACTGCCCGATCACCAAAGTTATTTGCTATCACACTAGCATACTGATCACTTGAGGCAGATAACGGTAACATATAACCATTTTTGCCATTTTTAATAATTGTCGGAATTCCTCCGACATCAGTTGTGATTACAGGGAGACCAAATGCATTAGCCTCACAAATCACAATTGGTGAACAATCAGCACGGGTGGGAAACATCAAAAAATGGGATTGCAAAAATAATTGATTAAGTTCCTCTCGTTGCTTAGGATTATTTTTATTCAAAAAAGGAATGACGTTGAGCCGCTCATGCTTAATGTCATCCGGTGGCACACAACCAAGCATAACTAGCTCAGCGTCAATTCCCATGTTGAGCAGAGATATCAGAGTTTCAAAGGCAATATTTCCACCTTTTCTCTGCCAATCTTTACCAATAAACAATAAACGGCAACGGGAAGCATTACACTTGGAAAATAGTTGATATACTGAGGGGATATCATCTAAATTTGCTCCAAAGGGAATTACTTCAACTTTCTCTGGATCTGCCTGATAGTCGCTAATGGCAGATTTGGCAGCCCAGTCTGAAGAATAAACTAGTTTATGAGATTTTGATAATACAGTAAATTCCTGTTTTTCTCCTAGTTCAAATTCTTCTATATTTCGGTAAATTTTATAGTATTCATTGTTGATTAGCTTCGGAGTGGCATCGGATAAAAAAATAATAGGAATACTAGTGTCAATTAAACTTAATTCTCCTGATGCAACGGGGCAAAATAGTAAATCACATGGGGTTTCTTTGAACTGTCTTTGAACTGTCAGTATGAATCGATTGAGCTGTTCATTGTGATCAGAAGACTTGAAACCTAAAAATGAATGGATTAATTGGATAGGCTTGACTAGCTTATGCCAATAGGATACTTTTTTGGGATTGCCGAGATTAATCAACTGAAGGTCTCTTGATGCCAGAGACCTATGCATATAATAAAGGGTGCCAGAAAAAGTATTTTTATCTAAATAATTCTGAGAAGAGAAAAAACCAACTCTCAAGGGCTGCATCATCGGTTTTACGAAGGTTGAATCTTGCCATCAAAATGTACCGCTTCAATTATAGCTCCCTATTAGTAAAGTATTTGATGTTAAACCAGCAGTATTATTAAATTGATTGATAATTTATTGCTCCCCAGTAGTTTACTTTTTAATGTAATCATTTTTAGGGATTTTTTAAAAAAACTAAGCAAAATTGCTTAGTTAGCTCTAGGTTAACACGGCATTAGGATTTTCTTTAAAGGTTTCAGGGGTTTCACCATACGCCTCAACTTATTATCAACATAGATCATATAACAGTCAAGAGGCTCGGCTCCAAAACTTTTCTTAAATGCTATAACTCCTGGCAATCCACCACTAGGATTAAAATCAAACCAAGAATATCCTTGTTCACAAGAATCTTTAACAATTTCATACATAACTAAGTTAACTGGTCTTAGATTCAAGTATTTTTCTAAGGATGAGCCATGCCAATACACCACATGTTTCTTGGCGTAGAAGCATAGTGCTCCGCTGATAATTTGGTCTTGATAGTGGGCTAGCCAAAGCTTAACGTTAGGTGACTTAAGTTGAAAAATTGTTTTAAAAAGTTCCCAATTATAGCTACCAAGACTATTATCTCCCCATCGTCGTAATGAATCTTGATAAACTTGATAATATTCCCACCATTGGTCTAGGGTAGATGCTGTAGTTACTGAAACTCCTTCCTTGATAGCTTTTCGGACTTTTCGAGCCATAGAACTACCGCCCTTTTTCCAAGTTTTGGAAATTGTTTCAAAACCCACGTCTAAGTTAATGGCGTGAGTGGTATCCTCCTCTTGTTCACTGACACAACTTAGGGCTACAGCTTTACTAGCTAGTTCATTGTAAGGATTTACTCGCCAACTTAATTTACCCCAAAAATTTTTATCGAGAAATTTAACTAGTAAAATGGCATGGTCAATGGTAAGTTCGTCTGCGGAAATCCATCCTCCAAAGGTTCCGTCTGGTGAGGATGAGTATTTCTTGATAAATTTCTGATTTCCAAGTTTATAGGAAAGGGGAATCAAAGCTCTTTTTTGATCTGAGAATAGGATAATTAGAGGGTTTGGACGAAATTCTCCTTGAGTATAGGTATTCCAGATTTCAGCCCATTCTCTTGAATGAAAATAAGTTGAATAATTGCATTGTTGCCAAATTTTGTCCCATTCTTCAGAATTAGCGAGATAGGTTTTGGTAATTGATAGGCTCATTGACTACTCCTATAATTAATTTTTGTGACCCTAAGTATTAGAAATGCCCTAGTGAATTGCTTGATTAATCTTGACCAAAGAGAATACAAAGTAAGCGTTCGCGTAGCGTGACCTACGGTCAATCGCTTACCTGGAAACATCAACAAAGCGATGCAGCTTCGGAACAGGGGAGGCAGCGCGGTCTTGGGGGTCTCCCCCACTCGCTATTGCCGTGGTTTCCCCCACTCGCTATTGCATCAAGAAGGGAAAAATGCGATTGACCGTTCGCGCAGCGTCGGGCTTTGCCCGAAAGGTCACGCTACGCGAACGCTTGAGTATTGGATTTATCGATTTAGATAGCTGGGCTGATTTTCACCTATCTATTTATTTCACGACTTACGCAGTAACTCTACTTGTAGGGTCTCACCCTACTATTTCTAGTGTTTGTTACCCAATTTTGCGTAAGTCCTGTATGTCTTAAAGTTCTGGTAAAGTTCAGAAAAATTTCTTAATTGATGCCACAACCCTTGCTTGGTCAGCCTCAGTCATATCGTTGTAAAAGGGCAGACGAAGTAAGCGATCGCTTACATCCTCAGTCACCAAGCAGTCTCCTTCTTTGCCCCCAAACTCTCGTCCCATATCAGACAAGTGCAATGGCAGATAGTGAAAAACGCTGTAGATGCCTTGAGCTTTTAAGTGAGCAATCAAGGCTTGGCGCTTCTCTAGGGACGGTAAGAGTACGTAGAACATATGGTATGCCTGGTCACAGTACTCTGGCACAATTGGCAAGCGGATACCGTACTCCGGTGCCCAATCCTTGAGATTTTCGTAGTAGTACTCCCAAATTTGCTGTCGTTTGCTCTGAATCTGTTGGCGACTTTCTAGCTGAGCATACAAGAAAGCTGCGAGTATGCCTGAGGGGAGATAACTCGAACCAATGTCTACCCAGGTGTACTTATCAATTTGACCGCGATAGAAGCGAGTGCGATTAGTTCCTTTCTCCCGGATAATCTCAGCACGTTCGATATACTGCGGGTCGTTGATCAACAGTGCGCCACCTTCTCCACAGGTAAAGTTCTTAGTCTCGTGAAAACTCTGGGTAGCTAGACAACCAAATGTACCTAGATACTTGCCTTTATACTTAGCAAATAGTCCATGAGCATTGTCCTCAACAACTGGTATACCGTAGCGCCCAGCAATCTCCAAAATAGCATCCATCTCGCATGCTACACCGGCGTAATGTACAGGGACAATGGCTTTGGTGCGAGGGGTAATCAGTGATTCTAATTTCTCTTCATTTAAATTGAGGGTATCCGGGCGGATGTCGATAAAGACAGGTTGAGCACCTCGTAAGATGAAGGCATTAATGGTAGAAACAAAGGTGAAGGAGGGAACAATAACTTCATCCCCTGGTTTGATGTTTAATAGTAGTGCCGCCATTTCCAAAGCATGGGTGCAGGAAGTGGTTAGCAGAACCTTTGGAACTGACAATATTTCTTCGAGTAGAGCATGACATTGTTTGGTAATAGCACCATCACCGGAAAGATCCATGTTCTTGATGGTCTGCTGGATATACTCAAATTCCGTTCCGGCAGTAACAGGGCGATTAAAAGGTATAGTTGACAAAGTAACTTCCATTTTTAGTTAGCAATTATTAGTTTCTACTTGGTATTAATCCGATTAATTTTTACAATGCACCTGAAATCCTATAGATTCTGACTTCTTGCTCTGGCTGGTTATTGCTAGTAATCCTAATAATTAGTAAATTTTTATTAGGGATATCTTTAGTTGTAGCGCCCTGAACTTAACCGATGCTCAATTAACCACTGTTCATTTTCTGGTGAGTCATGTAGCCATCGCTGAATTAGGTCAGCAAATTTTACTGGAAGCTGCAAACTCTTCCAGGTTTCGTAAGAGGCTATAGACAGATTATGGTAAAGATCTGAATCGGAAAGCAGCTTTTGAATAGATTCTGCTAAAGCAACAGAGTTGCCAGCAGGAAAAATTTTCGCACTGATGCCATCTTTTAGTTTATTAATAAACATTGGGTGATCTGAAGCAATGATTGGAGTTCGAGCGCAAAGGGCATGAGTAATTGCTAGTGGGAAACCCTCTGGAAATTCGTGGCGACTAGGAACTAATACAAGATCAGATTCTCTCATCAGAGGAACTACGGTATTATTTGGTACTATTCCCAGAAACTCTACACAGTCTTCGATTTGTAGCTGCTTAGCTTTATTGACAAAGAAACCTGTTTTATCGTTACCAGCTATCTTCAATTTTATTGGAAACTTATTAGCTTTTAATTTAGCGATAGATTCTAATATATCCCCAACCCCTTTAGCTTCAATCATTGACCCAATGTAAAACAGTTGCCAAGACTTGGCCTGTGCTGGGAGAGTTTTTGGTGACAAGGATTCTGGGGTTTCAGTAACAATAAAAGTCCAAGGAATTATCTTGTCAGATTGGACTCCTATGTCCTGGAGTACTCGGGAGGAATCAATCCCATAACTACCAATCCATTGGATTCGATCATTATTTAATAATTGGCTTAGTAAATAATTACGAAACTTGTTACGCACCTTTCTGGTTGGAATAGATTCAGCAAATAGGGCTAGGGTTGGAACATTATTCTGAATTGCCCAACGAAAAACTTCCCGAATTGGTGTGCGAACAACTAAATGAGTGGGATGGTAATCTTCAATCAATTTGATTAAATTTTTAACCTTAATCTCTCCATTAAACCCTGCACCAATGGCACGAACTCCTTTTTCCAGTAGCTGATTGTAGGGTTTTTCGGTCATACAACAGAGAGTTGCAACTTCCCCAATTTGTTTGCCAATTTCAGCTACCGCATCTACAGAATATTTCTGAGCATAGTATGTCTCAGGTCCACCGTTAGCTAAGCGTTCAAAGGCTTCACGGTAATCTCCAGCATACTGAATAATCAATAAACGCATGAAATTAATTACGTTATTCTAACTCAATTTTCCTAAAAAACATTAATTTTTTTATAAATTACCGTTATTTTTTTTAATAAATAAAACTATACCCTTAATATAGACTATTCCATTTGATTAATTGTCATGATAGTGATTTTTAGTATAAATGTGTGATTTTTTAAAAATTAGCATACACTACCATTGATTTATTATCGAAATCCTTAAAGATTAAGTAAATAATATCAAGACTAGGTAACGCTAATTTTTCCTATCCATTTAATTTAAAAAATAGATAAAAAAAAGCTATAGAGCATCAGGTGTAAGCTAATAGGCATTTATAGCAGTCGAAGTAAAGCTTAAGACATATTTATGCTCCCTGCTCCCTTTAAACCAAAATACTCTGTCCTAAACTATAATTCGGTTGCTATAAATTTTAAGATCGATCCAGTTGTGCAAAAGGCTTCAATCCATCTCCCAATCTCCCAATCTTCCAATCTCCCAATCTCCCAATCAGCACCGATTCATAATTTACATGCGTGAAAGCTTAATTATCAATACAAGCTCAATCAAATAAATCCGGATTATTGAGCCTATTTTTAAAAACCAATAAAGTCAAACTGAGTGCCCTGGTCTATAGAGAAAATTTTGTTAAGGGTGGTTATTAATTAGTGGTTAGTTTATTTTTTTTACTAACTACTAAATAGTCAAGTAATAACCACCCTCCAAGGAGGTAATTAATCCGATGTTACTAGAAGTGAGCAGCACAGAAAACTGCCTAGATTTGGTAAGTAAAGGCAGCTTTGGTGGATAAAAATTAATGCACCATAGACGATAGACAATTACCAACTTCCCTTAAGGGTAAGGAGCATGTCATTGACTTTAAAGAGGTTTGAGAGTATTAGCCAAAAGTGCGTTCGCATCTTTAACGTCTCCCTGAGCTGATTCTGTGGCGCAAATTAGCATCACCACCACATTTTTACCCAGCTGACGCGCTAAGATCACTCCACTGACTGGCTGAGTCTGACCACCTAGGGTTAAGCTACCTCTCCAAGGAAGAGACACCCCTCCTGGTACTGGCTGAAAATTACCAGTTTGAAATCCTTCACCCCGCCTAAACTGTTCAATAGCAATCTGTGCTAGGGAAGGGTTGCTTAATGGACGATCTGTCGCTCTTTGTTCTACAAGCACCGTGTAGGCTAAGTTACCATCGGGTGCTTCAATTAATGGGAAACCACCCATGGTACTAACCTTATACCCTTCCAGTATACCCACCTGAAAGCGCTTTGTGAGATCTTTATAAGGTTCTTGATTAAGTCTTAAAGTATGGGCTGAGGTATCAGCAGTAGTGGGAAACGCTGCTAGGGCAGACAATTGAGCTTGAGCTGGTAATGATTGTATTGGTATAGTCAATTGTTCAGGTTTAGACCAAGGGGTGCGTCCCCCAATTATCAGTAATAGGGTAGTTAGCAGAGTTAGACCAATCAGCAAAAGTTGGTTACGTTTCATGGAATTATGCAGGAGGAATTATGAAATATCAATTACAATTTTTACCATTTCAGAATTTAGAATTTAGAATTTAGAATTTAGAATTTAGAATTTAGAGGTTGTCTGAGAAGTTTCATTTGTTACATCCAAGCCCCCTAAATCCCCCAATTTTGGGGGACTTTTAGAAGCAAATTGACTCTTGTTCCCCCCAAAGTTGGGGGGCTAGGGGGGCAAAATTCAGTATAAAAAAACTTTTCAGATATCCTCTTAGACTTCACATTTGCTGACTTGAGACTATTTTCCCAAAATTGCTGGGTTGCCGAAATCAAACACACCAGCAATACAGCCAGTCATGTATGTAGCTAAAGTTGCTGCCCAGAGAGCTTTCCAGCCA
>NZ_JAAHIE010000899.1:0-2307 GCF_010671945.1 Moorena sp. SIO4E2 | reverse complement strand
CGCTTGCCACACCCCCTTTATAAAAAATCGACCAAATCCTTTTATTCGAGGAATCTATAGCTGTTTGGATAAGGGGGGTATGGGAACAGGATTTGGTATAAATTATGTAGCCAAAAGAAATACGTAATCGTTATTATAGCCCGTGTTAAAAATTATTTACTGGCGATAAATGAGGGACTTACGTGAAGACTTACTTTAGACGAAAACCTGTGAATCTTGGGGATAACTAAAGTAAATTACCAGCCTTTACCAAACCATGTAGCTACTTTCCAAACACCTTATTAGAAGAGATAGAGTATTTTACTGCATCTACCACATTAGCGGTTGGGATGCAATCTTGACCTAAGTACTAACCTGATGAAAAATCACTTATCTAACTTGGAAGTGGTTAGAAACTTCAAGCCTCGTAAGCTTGGTTTAGCAATAACCACTTTCGCTGCCCTAGGATTTTCCATGTCTGTGCCTGCTGCTGCAGGAGAATATCGTACCATTAACGGATTTGGTAACAACCTAAATGATCCAACATTGGGTGAAGCCGAAACACCACTACTTCGGCTCCTGACTCCTGCTTACGAGGATGGCTTTAACGCACCAAGAATAACCGGTAGCACCGGCAATCTTTTGCCTAACCCCCGTGACATTAGCAATACCATTGTGCCCCAGAAGGAATTAGTACCTAATTTTCTCAATGCTAGTGACTGGATCTGGCAGTGGGGGCAGTTCATAGATCACGATTTGGATCTCAATGAGGGAGGGTTAGATCGGCCACGAGAGGATTTCACCCCCATCCCAATTAACCCTATTGACATTGCCACTGGTCTTCGAGATCCACTCGCGCCATCTATACCCTTGATCAGGGTTCCTGCAGCTCCAGGCACTGGCACTGGACCTGGCAATCCGCGCCAGCAGATCAACCAGCTGACTTCTTTTATTGATGGTTCACAGGTATACGGATCTGATCCAGTGCGCGCGGAATTTTTGCGTACTAATGATGGTAGTGGAAAGCTCAAGAGCCAAAGTATCAATGGCCAAGAGCTACTACCTTTCAACACTGGCGGATTTCCTAATGCCAACACTACTCCCCCTATATCAGGAGAAGAGTTGTTCATCGCTGGCGATGTTCGTGCCAACGAACAAATTGGCTTAACCGCAGTTCACACTTTGTTCGTACGGGAGCACAATCGTCTGGCTGAAGAACTTACTGAAAAAATTGACGCTGGCGACCCGGTCATTTTGGAGAAGTTACATCAGTCAGGACTTGATAAAGGCGACTTTATCTACGAATCAGTTCGTAAGGTGGTCGGTGCTCAGATTCAGGTAATCACATACAATGAATTCCTACCGCTTTTCATTGGCGATAGCCTTTTGGAGGATTACTCTGGCTACGATCCCACAGTTGACCCACGTATCAGTGTGGAATTTGCCAATGCTAACTTCCGGGTTGGGCACACTCTTCTCTCCGAAGAGCTTCAGCGCATTAACAATAACGGCACTTCCCTCGGAAGTATCTCCCTTGCCGATGCCTTCTTCAATCCCCAAGAAGTGATTGATAACGGCGTCGATTCACTGTTTTTGGGTTTAGCTTCCCAGGTGGCTCAAGAGGTTGACAATCAGTTAGTGGACGGGGTGCGGAACTTCCTTGCCCCGATTGCCACCGGTGGCTTTGACCTGGCTTCAATCAATATTGCGCGGGCAAGGGAAGTTGGTCTTCCCGGTTACAATCAGGCTCGTGTGGAACTCGGTCTGGATCCGGTCACTGGCTTCTTGACCACCGATACCGAACTTGGCATTACTTCTAACCCAGAAGTAGCAGCTCTATTTGAAAAAATCTACAAGTCTGTAGAGGATGTGGATTTCTGGATTGGAGGAATATCTGAGGACTCCTTCAACGGTGGCTTGGTCGGTGAACTATTCAATACGGTCATCTCAGACCAGTTCAGGCGGGCACGGGATGGTGACCGGTTCTTTTTCCTCAACGATCTCGATCATCTGCTGGCCTTGGCTCCAGATCTAGAAAGCACTCGCCTCTCGGACATTATTCGTCGGAACTCAACGATTAGCAACATCCAGGATAATGCTTTTGTTGTCCCAGAAGATGTGCCGGAACCTAGCAGCATCCTTGGCTTAGTTACACTTCTAGGTTTAGCAGCTATAGCGCAGCGCTATAACTTTCCACCAAAGCCATAACCCTGTACAATAATTCCATGGGTTCTATCGGTTTATATAAGTAATCATCCACTACCTCCATCATCTCTTGTTGCTCTACCTTTGGCACAGTCGGAATCGTTAAAGCCAGAATTTTTACCC
>NZ_JAAHIE010000898.1:0-2308 GCF_010671945.1 Moorena sp. SIO4E2 | reverse complement strand
CATAAAGAAATGGAGGCTTTCGTGGAGGCGATTAGGGCAGGAAAAATCCTACAAAAACACAAGAAAAGCGACCCACAGGTGATGAGTGCCCTGCAGAAAGTTCTTTATGAAGGCAGCGAACGCAACCACTTGCAGGGGAATGATCAGAATGTCACGAGCGTCAGTTTCAGCCGGGATGGTCAGACCTTGGCTTCTGGCAGTGATGACAACACGATCAAACTCTGGAATCTAGAGACAGGCGAGGAAATCCGCACCCTGATCGGGCATACTGAAACTGTCCATAGCGTCAGTTTCAGCCGGGATGGCCAGACCTTGGCTTCTGGCAGTTATGACAACACGATCAAACTCTGGGATCCTAAGACAGGCAAGGTAATCCGCACCCTGATCGGGCATACTGAAGTTGTCAGGAGCGTCAGTTTCAGCCGGGATGGCCAGACCTTGGCTTCTGGCAGTGATGACAACACGATCAAACTCTGGAATCTAGAGACAGGCAAGACAATCCGCACCCTGATCGGGCATACTGAAACTGTCATGAGCGTCAGTTTCAGCCGGGATGGCCAGACCTTGGCTTCTGGCAGTACTGACAACACCATCAAACTCTGGGATCCTAAGACAGGCGAGGTAATCCGCACCCTGATCGGGCATACTGGCCGTGTCAATAGCGTCAGTTTCAGCCGGGATGGCCAGACCTTGGCTTCTGAAAGTGATGACCACACCATCAAACTCTGGAATCTAGAGACAGGAGCCGAAATCCACACCCTCCAGGGGCATGATCACTTTTTCAGGAGCGTCAGTTTCAGCCGGGATGGCCAGACCTTGGCTTCTGGCGGTAGTGACCACATCATAAAACTCTGGGATCCTAAGACAGGCGAGGTAATCCGCACCCTGATCGGGCATAATGACGATGTCATGAGCGTCAGTTTCAGCCCCGATGGCCAGACCTTGGCTTCTGGCAGTGATGACAACACGATCAAACTCTGGAATCTAGAGACGAGAAGGGAAATCCGCACCCTCAAGGGGCATGATCACGTTGTCCATAGCGTCAGTTTCAGCCGCGATGGCCAGACCTTGGCTTCTGGCAGTTTTGACAACACCATCAAACTCTGGGATCCTAAGACAGGCGAGGTAATCCGCACCCTCGTGGGGCATGATGACTTTTTAAATAGCATCAGTTTCAGCCGGGATGGCCAGACCTTAGCTTCTGTCAGTGATGACAAGACCATCAAACTCTGGGATCCTAAGACAGGCAAGGTAATCCGCACCCTGATCGGGCATACTGAAGCTGTCGAGAGCGTCAGTTTCAGCCCCGATGGCCAGACCTTAGCTTCTGGCAGTTATGACAAGACCATCAAACTCTGGGATCTAGAGACGGGAAGGGAAATCCGCACCCTGATCGGGCATACTTACACTGTCTTGAGCGTCAGTTTCAGCCCCGATGGCCAGACCTTGGCTTCTGGCAGTTATGACACTACGATCAAACTCTGGAATCTAGAGACAGGTAAGAAAATCCGCACCCTCAAGATGTATGATAGCGTTGCCACTAGCGTCAGTTTCAGCCCCGATGGCCAGACCTTGGCTTCGGCTTCTAGCAGTAGTGAAAACACCATCAAACTCTGGGATCCTAAGACAGGCGAGGTAATCCGCACCCTGATCGGGCATGATAACGATGTCAATAGCGTTAGTTTCAGCCGGGATGGCCAGACCTTGGCTTCTGGCAGTAGTGACGAGACGATCAAACTCTGGAATCTAGAGACAGGAACCGAAATCGTCACCCTTCAGGGGCATATTGACAATGTCGATAGCGTTAGTTTCAGCTCCGATGGCCAGACCTTGGCTTCTGGCAGTAGTGACGAGACGATCAAACTCTGGAATCTAGACTTAAACTTAGACTCTTTAATGGCGAGGAGTTGCGATTCGGTGCGCAATTATTTGCAGCATAATCCTAATGTCAGGGAGAGCGATAAGCACTTGTGCGACAATCTAAAGAAGTAGTTGCAAAAGATAAAAGTTTTTAAGGCCGTAGCAGCTATTCGTCAAGTCCCTTGACCGTAGGTCACCCTACGCGAACGCGACCATTCAAAATTAAAAATTAAGAATTAAAAATTCAAAATCCGTAATTCTTAATTTTTAATTCTTAATTTTTAATTCTTTACCTTTAATTCCTTAATCAGTAATCTTGCTCTCAACCCATCCACTTGTGGTGCAGAGCATGATCACCAGCAACTACAAAAACATCAAGGCGGTCAGGTCCCCAAGATGCTGCTGCTAGCCCAGCAATGCTGTAACCACCTAGGTTTTTCCAATTTTT
>NZ_JAAHIE010000897.1:0-2310 GCF_010671945.1 Moorena sp. SIO4E2 | reverse complement strand
GGCACTGGATGCGATCGCATTATCTTGTCGGGCACTGGATGCGATCGCATTATCTTGTCGGGCACTGGATGCGATCGCGTAATAGTCCAGCACTGGATGCGATGCTCTGAGCCGCTACGCGAACGCATAATCTTGTATGGCATGGGATGCGATGCTCTGAGCCGCTACGCGAACGCATAATATTTCCGGGCACTGGATGCGATGCTCTGAGCCGCTACGCGAACGCATTTTATTCTAATGATGTAGACAGGCTTTTTAGTATTTTAACTCTGACCTACTCTAGGCTCCCTAATTTTAGCTAATCAGCTCCCTTTTTATATCAGTAAATTAAAAAATAATGTCAAAGTAAATTAAACATAAATGAGTCTATAAATGGCTATTTAGGCTATTTGTAAATAAATGTAAATAATTTTTATTAACCCTTGCATTTTTTCGAGGATTTATCTATACTATAGAAGGTACACACTGAAACTAATAACCGCGCTGGTGAAGGTTAACGGCTATTACCAGCGCGGCTTTTCTCCCAACCAAGTAGGAGTTACTTCCATAATGGCAGAAAAATCACGATCATTAATCCCAACGTTTCAGCAACCTACCGGAGCTAATGATGCTGGTTTGGTTAAGAGTTGGAACTTTTTGCTTTTTTGCGCTTGCTGCGTTACCCTTTCGAGGGCGCACCCTACAAGATCGTGGGATTAGCCCAAAGGGCTAGGGCTTGGGGCGTTGCTTAATAATGGCATGATTTTAAGAGTAGGTGCGCGCCTCCTAGGGCTAGTAAATCGCCCTTGGGTCGTATGTAGCATGGGCATCTTGCCCGTTACAATATATTTTCGGGCGGGCAGGATGCCCACTCTACTCCTATTCAAAGGAAGACTGACGCAACGCCGGTAAATCAAGTCTTGAGGTTCCAATTGGGACTCTTAAAAATATATGGCGACAAGCTCAAATAGATGAGGATAAAATCTAATGCGCTATGCAGTTGTTATTGAAAAAGGAAAAAATAGCTACGGTGCTTATGTTCGAGATCTTCCTGGGTGTGTTGCGGTGGCAGAAACATTAGAAGACGTTAAACAATTAATTACTGAGGCAGTGATGTTTCATTTGGAAGGATTGAAAGAAGATGGATTAAGTGCTCCTGAATCAGTGTCATTCTGTGAGTATATTGAGGTGGCTTAGGGCACACCCATCACACTCAACCAGAAACGATACCGTGCGGGATCAGATTAGATTAGTAATTTATGATGTGAAACAGGAGGTAATTGTTCAATGGCTGTAGAGCAATATCGCCAGTATATTCGACATCTTCTTTCCGAACGTGCTCAACGGGCTTCACGGCAAACAATTGCGCCAGAATACGTAGGTGCGCGCCTCCTAGGGCGAGTAAATCGCCCTTGGGTCGCACCTGAGGTTCAGACCGTCTTTGATACAGAGCAGGATCACTACCAACTGCTGTATGTTGGTTGGCGTGGGAATAAACGTGATTTTGGCTGTGTTTTGCATCTTGATATCAAAGGTGGAAAAATTTGGATTCAGCATGATGGCACGGAAGAGGGACTTGCCAACCGATTAGTGGAAATGGGAGTGCCAAAAGAAGATATTGTTTTAGCTTTTCATGAACCTGAAGTACGCCAGTTTACGGGTTTTGGTACAGGTGAATAGATTGTCAATTAATCTATCGGTATCATTATCAGTAGTGGTTTTGTTAGGTTTTATTTTTTAAGCCAATTTTCCGAATGTAGTAAGTAATTTCTTGGAATTGCTATTTAGTAGTAACCCTTCTCTGTCTTCGACATCTGAAAGGTCTTCCACCATTTCTACTAAATAACCGTTTGGTTCTGCTACACACCAACAATAGGGATTAATTTTGTCCGGATGTCCTTCTGGTAAATCTGTTGCCACCATAGTTTGATAATGCCTAGCAATAAGTTTCGCTAACCACAAATAGTCTTTCCCTAGTGAAACTCCCTTTCTATAGGAAATAGTGATATCCATAGGAAAACCTATGTCATAGTCGTTTATCATTACAAAGGCTTCAGCTTGACTATCAGGATAGTTTAAGGTTTCACATCTTAGAGGATATCTGAAAAGTTTTTTGATACTGAATTTTGCCCCCCTGACCCCCCAACTTTGGGGGGAACAAGAGTCAATTTGCTTCTAAAAGTCCCCCAGAATTGGGGGATTTAGGGGGCTTGGATGTAGCAAATGAGACTTCTCAGACAACCTCTTAAATCGAGGCTTTTAGACAAAAATTGAATCAACTCATATTCATCTACTACTTTATTTAGGTAAAATTGTATTTCTGTAGACAAC
>NZ_JAAHIE010000896.1:0-2314 GCF_010671945.1 Moorena sp. SIO4E2 | reverse complement strand
GTTTGGATAATGATTGGGAAACTATTGCTAATCAAGGTATTCAAAATCTTCCCAGTAAGGTAACAGCAGAGAATTTGGCTTATGTAATCTATACTTCTGGGTCTACAGGTAAGCCCAAAGGAGTTGCCATTGAACATCATAGTCCAGTAGCTTTATGCAATTGGGCTAAAAAGATATTTACAATCGAGCAACTTGCTGGTGTATTAGCCTCTACCTCTATCTGTTTTGACTTATCTATTTTTGAAATATTTGCGACATTAAGTTGTGGTTGTCAAGTAATTCTGGCCAAGAATGCCTTAGATTTACCTAATGTTAAAAAGGCATATAAAGTAACTCTAATTAATACAGTTCCTTCGGCAGTTACTGAACTTTTAAGAATCAAGGCTATACCTTCAAATGTAAAAATAATTAACCTAGCTGGTGAAGTGTTTACAAATCAACTGGTACAAAAACTATACCAGCAGGAAAGTGTTCAGGGTGTATACAATCTTTACGGTCCATCAGAAGATACAACATATTCCACATTTACTTTGTTAGAAAAGGGAACTAAGACTGAACCTTCTATTGGTAGTCCTATTCCTAATACTCAAATCTACATTTTAGATAGCAACACTCAACCAGTACCGATAGGAGTACCAGGAGAACTACACATAGGCGGAGATGGATTAGCTAGAGGCTACCTCAACCGTCCAGAATTAACGGCAGAAAAATTTATCGCTAACCCCTTTGACCATAACTCAAAATTATATAAAACAGGAGATTTAGCTCGCTACTTACCAGATGGCAATATCGAATTTATCGGTCGGATAGACCATCAAGTAAAAATCAGAGGTTTCCGCATTGAGTTGGGAGAAATCGAAGCCATACTCAGTAGCCATCCCCAGGTTGCACAAGTGGTAGTGGTGGCGCGGGAAGACAACCCAGGTAATAAACGGCTGGTAGCTTACATAGTCAGTGAAGAAAACCCCCTCAGTAAAAGTGAGTTACATCAGTTTGTGCAACAGAAATTGCCAGACTACATGGTGCCATCAGCTTTTGTCATTTTAGAAGCTTTACCTTTAACCCCCAATGGCAAGGTCGATCGCAAGGCTTTACCTGCACCAGAAGCGAAGTTGGAAGGAGATTTTATCCTACCTCGCGATCCTGTAGAACGTCAACTCGCCCAAATTTGGTCAGAAGTTCTGAATGTGTATCCCATCGGGGTTCAAGACAACTTCTTTGACCTTGGTGGTCATTCCCTGATCGCTGTTCGTCTCATGTCTCAGATTGAGAAGCAATTTGGTAAAAATCTCCCCCTAGCTACTATCTTCAAAGGTCAGACAATTGAACAACTTGCAAGTATTCTCCAGGAGTCAACAGATTCTATTTCTTGGTCTGCCCTCGTTCCCATTAAACCTAATGGTAATAAGCGACCTTTCTTCTTAGTACCTGGAGGTGGAGGGAATGTTGTTTATTATTCTTACTTAGCTCGCTATATAAGTTCAGAACAACCCTTCTATGGTTTGCAAGCTATTGGTCTTGATGGAGAATCAGAGCCTTATACCCGAGTTGAGGACATAGCTGCTCATAATATCCAAGAAATACAATCAGTTCAGCCTCAGGGACCCTATCTACTGGGTGGTCATTCTTTTGGTGGAAAGGTCGCTCTGGAAATGGCTCTACAATTACAAAAACAGGGACAGGAAGTTGCTTTACTAGCAATCCTAGATACTACTGCACCAGAGCCTGGAAATAAGATGACAAGTCTAGGCTGGAATGATGCGATGTGGATGGTTGCCATTAGTAAGTTGCTAGGATATCTATTCGATAAAGAGCTAGAGGTATCCTACGAAGCACTTGAAAAGCTAACTCCAGATGATCAATTAAGCTACCTCTACAAACAGTTGCAACAAATCAATTTTTACCCGCCCGGAGCAGGGATTAAGCAACTTCGTGGTTTTTTGAGAGTTATGAAGACAAATAACCTTTGTTCTTATTTTCCAGAGGAGGTTTACCCTACTCCAATTACTTTATTTCGGTCTATTAACCCACAGCCAGACAATCTTAAGCCAGAAAATATAAAAAAAGAGGTATATGAATCTCTTCGTCCTCAAAACATGAGTCTTCCGGACTTCGGGTGGAGTCCATTTTCTTCTAAACCAGTGGAGATTTATGATGTTCCAGGCGACCATATCTCAATGGTGACAGAACCTCATGTTCAGGTTTTCGCTCAAAAGCTGATGGCCTGCATTGAAAAAGCACAAGTGAAAGACAAATAATCCTGGGGGGGGGGTGACATGCAAGCTAAAATCATTACTGGGTAATAAGTTCAGCC
>NZ_JAAHIE010000895.1:0-2316 GCF_010671945.1 Moorena sp. SIO4E2 | reverse complement strand
CGCTTTCAGCTATTAAACCATTGACGGCGACAATAGCTGCTGTAACTGTTATTGGACCGGATAATTGACCGAGGTGCAAAATTATCAGGTTATGGGGACTTTGGGTATAGGATAAGGAAGACCAGTACAGGGGACTCATACTCCGCAGGGTTTCTATGCCACACCACAAGCCTGTACCGATTAGAACCCGCAAGCAGGAGGTTAAAAGAACATAGTTTTGAGTGGGGGTAGGGAGATTTAGATCACGATTTAGATCAGGATTTAGATCACGTTGTTGTGTAGCTTTGGTGGATGGGAATTTACAGCGGTTTTCAGATGAATTGACCTCACTACCTTTAGCTGCAAGCCCCCTAAATCCCCCAATTCTGGGGGACTTTAACTCAATTTCCCCCTCCAGTGCGCTTTCCGTTGGCGAATTAAATTCGCCACGGGTCGCACCGCAAAGTTGGGGGGCTAGGGGGGCGAAACTTGCTGTAATTGATTGAGTTATAGAGATTCCTATGGCCCAGACAGCTACTAGGAGTGCTCCCCACAGGGTAATGAATATCCAGCAGAATAATGCGATCGCAATACTAGCTAGCCATGGTACCCCCATCCAGTCCATCGGGTGAATACCAGTAATCCAAGATAGAGCTAAGCCATGATAACCGATACCCCAGATCAGACCAGATAAAGCATTGCCACGAATACTCTGACCCCTGACTACTATGAACCATAGAGGCACTAGGGCAATCCACGCTAGGGGCCAAGCTTCTGTTGGTGATGGTGTCAGTCCCATCAGGATGCCACCGATTAATGGTAATAGTAAACGATGTATAGACAAAATGAACTATATAAATAAAATCTCAAGTTGGCGCACCACCTGCTACACGATACAAGGTTGTGTAGTAATGCACTAGACCACTACCCACTGCTATAGCGTAGAGCAGAGTTACTAAAACAGCTACCTGACGTTGCCAACGCCAAACTTTCATCAAGCCTGCTGCTAGAAGAATTAAGAAATAGGGGGATACAATTAGTAGATAGCGAGCTTTCCATATGGAACTGGAAACATAGGATATCAATAAGATAGATCCGGCAGGTAATAATGCCCACACTTTAATCCACCAGAGTTTTGTTGAGGGGTGCCTGCTCAATAGAGCGATCGCAAGCAAGCCGATTGCCATGGCTGTATATGCCATGTAATATAGCAAAGGTACAAGATTTGACGTTAACACATGCTCTACAAGCCAGTCCATGATAGACTGCTGATTGAGCTGTTTCATCAGGTCGTTGGCACTGATGCCTGACCCTAGTAAGTGTCTCAATGGCCAAAAAGCTGTCAAGTGGGTGACTTCAGAGATAATTAAGATAATGTTGGGTTTTGGGTACTGTGTAACCCAACCTTTGAGGAATTTAGTGGAAGACTCATTAACTGCTGATACCAAAGGAAGCCAACAACTCCCAATCAGCAGCAGCCTGATCCCAAAGGCAAATAATCGGCGCTTGTGATTACGGAACTGCCATCCAATTAATACCAGATCTGGCACAAACAAGGTCACACTAACGGGAGTAGTCACCAGGGCTAGAAACCTGGCCACAGCCCACCAGTTGATGGCAGCAAACCTGGGATTTTCAAGGGCATGAACTAGAGCTAAGGTACCCCCTAAACTTAAGAAGGGGATGAGGGTGTACATCCTTACCTCTTGGGCATGGTTGATAAACAGAGGCGAGAGGGTTAGTAAGAGGGCGGCAATCAAGCCAACTGGCTTTCCAGCTAAGCGACGACCCAGCAGGTAGATTAGGAAGATACTGCCTAGTCCAAAAATTACAGATAGCCCACGCAACCAAACGGTGCTAGTGCTAAACTGCATCCAAATGTGGAGAATCATGAAATAAAAGGGACGTGTCAGATTCTTCGGAGGCAGTGATATCCCACTCTGGGTTTTGTTAATGCTAAATAGCTCATCGTACCATAAGCTCTCTGTGCCGAGTTGATAGAGGTACAACCCAGTAGCGACTAGTAAAATTAAGCCGATCGGCATCCACTTCTGGAGCAAATTGGCTCTTATTCCAAGTGCTGGTGTATTCAGTTTCATGGTGATGGACAGTTAATTCAAATTAGTTAAGTAGTATGATTTCACTAATATTAGTTAATTAAAATTAGGGATTGTGAGCGCAATCCTAGTATTCTGTGAATTTAGTTTTGAGCATTAGGGGAAATAGCAATCCGTGTAGGAATTGAGATAATTTTGATGCCATATTCCCTACTCCCTGTTCCGGTGATCCGCTGTTCCCTTTGCTAAAGTGTTAGGTTTTCCTATTTAATCCCTAAGA
>NZ_JAAHIE010000894.1:0-2317 GCF_010671945.1 Moorena sp. SIO4E2 | reverse complement strand
TCCTGACAGCTGAATGCTTACTTCACAGAAATTTGAACAATATCCAACCGTTTTAGAGTAAGAACCATGACTCCAAATAATCCACAGTCAGATCAACGCCCTCCTATTTGGATTGGGCATGTTAGCATGAACTACCCCGCCCTGTTCGTTCGCGTAGCGTGGCCTACGGCCAGGACGGGGTGTCAGCTACCCCATCCTTAGAGCGTGATTTTTGACGCTTCATCTTTCCCAGTTGCTTCATTGATCCAGTATGCTTTCTGGTCTTTGAAGTAGAGCTAGAAAATCCACGTTTATCGAGGTCAGCACCGTACCCCGGCTGTTTTCCTAATGCTGCATTGAACATCACTATTGCGCTTGTCTTGTCTCTATCGAACCCAAAGCCGCAAATATCACAGACGTGGTATCTATTCGACAGTTCAGCCCAGTCTTTGTGAACCTTTCCACATTCTGGACAACGCTGAGATGGCTTTAGTTGTCTAGTCGGTAGTTGAAGAACAATTCCGCCTTTGAGTTCGATTTTGTAGGTCAGCATTTTATTGAGAGTACCGAATCCTACATCCAGAATGGCTTTGTTTAATCCAGCTTTTTGTTTCCTTCTTTTCGACCCTTTCTTGGCTTTCCGGGTCATTCCTTTCGTATTGAGCTTCTCGGTTACGCCGATGTCATAACGACTAGATAAATCTGATGTAACCTTGTGTTGCCAATCTTTACGCGCGTTACCCGCTTTCCTCTTTAGTTGGGATTCTTTTTTGTTGGCTTTTTTCCAACGCTTAGACGCCTTTATACTTTTTTTGAAATTAGGAGCCTGCTTCCTGCGCTTTTCCTTCCCGGCGGCCTTCACTTTAGGCTCTAGAGTCTTCGTAAAACGCTGGTTGGCTATCTCCTCAAACTCGCTGCCGTTGAAAGCTGTGATTGCTGTTTCAGTCCCTAAGTCATAGGCTACGATTTTCTCGTACGTTAAGTCAGATCCTGAACCATATTTAGTGTCGGGGGTTTCTACTTTAACGGTTATTGAAGCATACCAAGCGTTTACACTAGACTTGTACGTAATTGTTAGAGTCGTTGGTGTCCCCCAAAACTTGGCCTGACCACGCATCTTTATAGTGAGTCCGAGGTCATTCAACGTCAAAGTTCCATCTTTTCCGTCAGTATTAGCCTTCCAACCAGCCTTACTGGGATAAGTCCATCCGGAGTATTTCCGAATTGGCTTATATTTGGGAATTTCACTTAACCCAAGAAAGAAGCGATTATATGCCAGGTCTACCCTCTTAAGGGTCGCTTGCAAGGAAGTACTATATAACTCCTTGTACTCCGGCCAACATTCCTTGAAGGCGGGCAAGCAGTTTTGTTGATCAAGATATCCTATGGACTTTTTATTTGCTTTCCATTCATAGCGGCGATCGCCTATCCCAGCGTTATAAAGCAACTGGTGCATTTTTCTCGCGTAAAACATCTTTGACGCAGCTGTTTTGTTAGGATACAGACGAAATGTATGTCTGAGATTCGCCATGAATGAAACCACCTCCTTGAAATCTTCGTGCTTGGGCTGATATTATTTTAGTATAGTTGATGGTAAATACAAATGTCAAGCACAAAAAGGAAAAAGCCTCAGAAAAGAATGAGGGGAGCACCCGCTCATTATGACGAGCTAAAAAGACAACACGGAATCTGGTTAACAGATACTACTTGGAAATGGTTGCAATTGTCGGCTGAAGACTCCGGGGTAAGCGTTGGAGAATATATAGAGAGTTGGGTAAGGAAACAGGTCTCTGGCATTTGAAGGGGCTATCCATCCCAGAAACGAAACCTTAGGATAGTGGAGCCTTTATGGTTGGTCGGTTATGTATAAAAGGGTTAAAACTTTTTGATTAAGGCTCCACTATCCTTACGGTAACTTCAACACCTGGACGAGGTGGGGGAATTTCGCCCCCTCTTGCCTCCCCTATCTTGTTAAACGTTTCAGAGTTCAAAAAATCTCTCGACTTCTTCGAGTTTGTGGGAATGCTTAAGGTTGCTGAATTTCAAGAGTTAGCAGTACTTGAATTGAGAGGGGGAACCCATCTGGTGCTTAGAAATAAACCTGAAGCGGCACCAGGACAAGCGAGTTTTGATCTGATGGTTGATGATTTGAAGGCTCAACAAGTCGCCCTGCAAGAGGCTGGCTATGCACCGAGCGAAATTCGCGAAGGGCGAATACACAGTGTGTTTGATGTATCTGAACCTTCAGGAAACATAATTACCTTTTATGATAGCCATGTGGTGGGGCCAGTCTAGAGGGAACTATTTTTTTTGGGTTATCAGGTTGAAGGTTAGTTGG
>NZ_JAAHIE010000893.1:0-2318 GCF_010671945.1 Moorena sp. SIO4E2 | reverse complement strand
ATATGGTTATTTAATTTGTTAATTATGGGTGGTTTACAGTGGGTATTTGTCTGATTTATTATGGGTTAATTAACCTATAATTAATAAAAATTTGTATGTATCTCATTATGTAGAATAATATACCTGCTCCGATACTAGGAACAGGTATATTGCTAAGGTAACCTAACTTATCACTACTAAAGTAGACTCTTGGGCAATCTGCCGTAGGATCTTCACCTATTTCTTAGACTTCTTATACTTTTTCAGTCGCTCAAGAGCTTGCATACTCTGATTTACAGTTGTACTACCGTAAGCAAGTATTTGAAGCAATGACTGTAGATTATCAACATTTGTGAGTATTTTATCATTGCTAATACAGGCAATAGTCAAATTAAATTTAGCTTGTACACCCTAGTTCCTGGGAGGGTGGAGAGAAGAACCTCGCTGCCCTCGCGAGCCACCCTCGGTTTCAGATGGAGTAAATTTGTTTCAATTTAGTGAGGTACATTTTGGGAGCAGGAAAAAGGGGTAACTTATATTTTTTCACATTTTCTTTACCTTATTTTTAAAATATTTTTTAATAACTTTATGTAAATTATTATTTTTTAGCTATAAACTAATTTTATTGAAAAGTATTGGAAAAAATTAGGATGTTTAGATTAAAAAAGAACCAGAAATTTTCTGTTTCTGCATGTATTACGTTAATAGGTAATATAAAACAGTCAAAGGGTATTCTAAATTCTTTTCTCTTTAAGATTATTTCTATAGGGCTACCTTTGGTGATCATTCCAACTGATGTACAAGCATTCAGTTTGGTGGCTTTAGACTTGATTAATCCAACTGATGGAACCTTTACAGGAACTCGTTTGAATCCCTTTAGTAATGAAACGAATAAAGTTCGTGTACCTCACAGTCTTGATAATGCTCCTCGTTGGGATAGTGTGAATCGAATTGATGGTGTTGGAACAAATCGGTCACTTGTGAATGGGTTAGAGTACAACTTTCAAGGTGGAAGTATAGAAAATTTCTTTAACTTTTTTACCTTTGAACCATTCACAACTTTAACTCAGTTTACTAAGGCGATAAACTCAGGTTTTGCACAGTGGGCAAATAACAGTTCAGTGAGCTTTACCAAGGTTGATATACCTGTTGTTAATACAGAAGGAATATCTGGAAACCGAATTCAGGGAACTGAGATTGATATATTAGCAGGCTTACCTGTTGGTTCTGTAGATTTCGGTGGTGTAACGCGAATTTGGGGGGTTGACCAAAAAACTCGTCTAACAAACGGGTTCAGTTCTGATAATAGTGGATTGTTTCCTAGTTCCAGGATTTACGCTGTTGATTTGTTTATGAATAATAATATAACGTGGAAACTTTCTGACTGGCAGGCTACATTTACACACGAATTAGGTCATGCTTTAGGTCTTGGCGATGTAGAATTAGCATTTTCCTTTTTTGATAATAATAAAACAATTAATGACTTTCTACCGATTAACCAAAATGGGGATGTCAGAGAAAATCTTATAGATCTAGGAGACCTAACAATTGATGCCACTAGTGGAATCCTTATGAGATCGAGGTTTACTGGTCTTACTGAGCTTCAGAATGATGATATTGGGGGAATTCAATTTTTGTACCCAACTAATGTGCCTGAACCAGGTACATTAGTTGGGTTATTGGCAGTTGTGACTGGATTAGGTTTTACTCGTTATAAATATAAATTTAACGAATAATTTTTTTGTATTGGACTGAACCCAAATCCGCTTGCCACACCCCCTTTATAAAAAATCGACCAAATCCTTTTATTCGAGGAATCTATAGCTGTTTGGATAAGGGGGTATGGGAACAGGATTTGGTATCAGAAGTCAGAAGTCACATTTTGAATCAAAAAGGTAACCATTGGTTGAATCTGAGTTACGTCACAGCCTCGAAGCCTGTTCCACAAAGCTGTTCGCGTAGCGTGAGCCTTTAGCTCACGGCTGACAGCTGACGGCTAAATGCTTACTAATTAATTAGTTGTATCAAGATTCTGAGTAGACCCCAATTCTAAGCGCTGTTCCCACTCCGCATCAATTTGATCTTTCCTTTCGATATCCTGATCCAATAAATCCTTCTCACTGCTATAAACCAAATTGTCTTCCCGAATTACATTTTGAGCGGCAAACTGTTGGGCATAGGCAATCTTGTTCTGTAAAGCTTCATCGGCCTGATTAAGTGCGATCGCATTTTCCTGCCGTTCTTGATTCTGAGCTTCAATCTGGTTCTTTTTCCACTGAACCCAGAAATATCGAAGCAACGGTATGGCCAAGAATCCTACGCCATAAGCCAATAACAGA
>NZ_JAAHIE010000892.1:0-2320 GCF_010671945.1 Moorena sp. SIO4E2 | reverse complement strand
GAACTGTTTAAAATGAAACTGCAAGTTTTAGATCTTTTAAAATATCCAACTATTTATTATTTTTTAAAATGAAACTGCAAGTTTTAGATCTTTTAAAATATCCAACTATTTATTATTTGAGTCAGCATATAAAAGGTGAAAGTATTAGTAACAATGATTCCAAAGAAACACGTAATATCCGTGATACTAACTTAAGGGAAGGTAAAAGCATGATGAAACAAAGACTAGAACGCAGGCAAAAACATCGTTCTCGATATCAAGTAAGAGATTAATCATTTTGGATTAATTAAGTCTCAAAATTTATGCGCAATTAATTAATTTTTTAATAAAAGTGAGTATAAAAAAAATGACTCGACAATATGAAGAAAATTTAATAGACGATCTAGATGACGATCTAGGTATAGCAATTATTGCCATGTCTGGTCGTTTTCCACAAGCTGAAGACACCAATCAATTTTGGCAGAATCTTAAGGATGGTGTGGAATCTATCTCCTTTTTCTCAAAGCAAGAATTGTTAGAGTCTGGCGTTAAAGTTGAATTACTGGATAATCCTAACTATGTCAAAGCCCGTGCTGTGATGTCAGACATCGATCTGTTCGATGCTAATTTCTTTGGCTATAGTCCCAAGGAAGCTGAAGAAATCGATCCGCAACATCGTTTGTTTCTTGAATGTGCTTGGGAAGCCATAGAAAGGGGTGGTTATAATCCAGATACCTATGGGGGTTTAATAGGGGTTTATGCTGGTGTTGGCATGAACAACTACTTATTGAGGAATCTTTATCCCAACCACGATCCTGATAATACATTGAACTCTTATCAGCTAATGATCAGCAGTGATAAAGATTACCTGGCAACTCGTGTCGCTTACAAGCTAAATTTAAGAGGACCTGCACTCAACGTTCAAACTGCTTGTTCAACCTCATTGGTCGCTGTCCACATGGCTTGTCAAAGTTTACTCAATGGAGAATGTGATCTGGCTCTTGCTGGTGGTGTCTCTATCCATATTCCCCAGAAAGCTGGACACTTATATCGAGAGGGAATGATTTTCTCTCCTGATGGACACTGTCGAACTTTTGATGCTAAAGCCAAGGGTACAATACCAGGTGATGGTGTTGGGATTGTACTTCTCAAGCGACTCAATAACGCGATCGCAGATGGTGATTCTATCCAGGCAATTATCAAGGGATCGTCGATTAATAATGATGGCTCCTTGAAAGTGGGCTACACCGCACCTAGCATAGAAGGTCAAGCAGCAGTTATTTCAGAAGCTCATGCTGTTGCTGGAGTAGATCCAGAGACAATCTCATACATAGAGGCTCATGGCACAGGCACAGAGCTGGGAGATCCGGTGGAAATCGCAGCTCTGACCCAGGCTTTTAGGTATAGTACGCAAAAGAAGGGTTTCTGTGCCATTGGTTCCCTGAAAAGCAATATGGGTCATTTAGATGCAGCGGCAGGAGTAGCAGGACTGATCAAAACAGTTTTAGCTCTCAAACATAAATTACTGCCCCCAACGCTACATTTTGAACAACCCAACCCCAAAATAGATTTTGTTAATAGTCCTTTATATGTTAATACCACTCTTTCCGAATGGAAAACCAATGGAACTCCTCGTAGAGCAGGGGTTAGTTCCTTTGGTATTGGAGGAACTAACGCTCATGTAATCTTGGAAGAAGCTCCAGAAAGAATTAAGAAAGGAAATTCCCCAGAGCGTCCAATTAATTTATTAACCCTCTCGGCAAAAACTCCAGAAGCACTGGCACAACTGGTAGCCCGTTATCAAAACTATATAGAAACTCATCAGGAATTAGAAATTGCAGACATTTGTTATACTGCAAACACAGGACGTAAACATTTCAACCATCGCCTAGCTGTTATTGCTTCCAACCAACAAGAACTACTAGAAAAATTAAAAGCTCACCAAGCAACAGAACCAGTAACAGAAATTTTTTCCGGAGAAATACCTGGCACTAGTATAGCACAAGTTGCTTTCCTCTTTACAGGTCAAGGTTCTCAGTACGTAAACATGGGCAGGCAATTGTATGAAACACAACCAGTTTTCCGTCAAGCGATCGACGAGTGCAGCCAAATACTAGAATCCTATCTAGAAAAGTCCCTTTTAGAAGTAATCTATCCTCAAAACCCAGAAGATATCGAAGCATCATCTCTACTAGCTCAAACTGGTTACACCCAACCAGCCTTATTTGCTATTGAATACGCTTTAGCTCAATTATGGCAATCCTGGGGAATCAAACCAGATATAGTCATGGGTCACAGTGTAGGAGAATACGTAGCAGCAACAGTAGCAGGAGTATTCAGA
>NZ_JAAHIE010000891.1:0-2324 GCF_010671945.1 Moorena sp. SIO4E2 | reverse complement strand
TTTCTCCCAACAGCAGAGCCAGGACTAGCCCATCCAGTTTAAGATTGTGAGCGAGCAGAGTTGGTTGGAGCTGATTAGGGTCCGAGACCAGGTGTAGTAGACTATGACCTAGGAGAGGAGCTTCCGGGGTAAAGTGACTACGGCGCGCCAGTTTCGCTTCCCCAGTTGGACAGAGCAGATTCAGGACGAGATCCACAGTGGGTCGTTTACACCGGATATCGTCTTGGAGATAGGTATAAATGCGTTCATAGCGCCGGTCTAGTTCAGGGGCGAGAGCGATCGCAATAATATCGACATCGAAAGCAGAGAGGGCAAACGTTTCTTGCAGCCATGCTAGAGCTGAGCCTTCCAGAATAGCATCAGAGGGTAACTCCTGTGATGTTTCTGTATCTACCTGCAATACTGGTGTTCCTGGTGGCCGAGTCAGCAACTGTTCCACTTCTTCCTGGTCAACTTGCATCCCCCGATAGGGATTAGTTGCAGCCATGGAACCATAGGTAACTTGGGCAGCGGCTAAAGCTTGTTCTAGCAGTCCGTCTAAGCGCTGTAACAGCAGAAAGAGTTGCTGAAATTGGGGGTTGGGAGGGAATACTTGGGTTTGGTTAATCATGGATTATAGCAAGGGAACAGGGAATAGGGAATAGGGAGCAGGGACTTCGGAGCATTAGAGTAATAAGAGGTAATATAGAAATAGAAAAAATCATGTGTACCTCATTAGACAAAAAAAACTATACTGGCTCAGCTATTGCTTTAATCTGCCAGTATAAGGGCATATAGAGAGTAGGGTAGGGTGGGCAAATTATGAGAGTTTGGCAATTTGATCAGTTATTATCTCCATTTGCCCACCAGAAAAGAGCGATTGGCCGTAGGCCACGCTACGCGATCGCACTTTAAAGGGAACAGGGAACAGGGAACAGGGAACAGGGAACAGGAAACAGGGAGCAGGGACTTCGGAGCAGGGAGCAGTAGAGTCATAAGAGGGAAGACAGAAAAAATCATGTGTACCTCATTAGGATAAAAAAAAGCTATACTGGCTCAGCTATTGCTTTAATCTGCTGGTAGAGTAGGGTCGGCAAATAATGAGAGTTTGGCAATTGGATCAGTGATCATGTCAATTTGCCCACCCTACAAGAGCGATCGCACTTTGGCCAAACCAAAGGGTAGCGCGAATCCACGAGTAGGGGCGCACCAACCTGCCCCCAATCATCAATCTAATATCTAAAATCGAAGTTATAACAATCCGTGTAGGAATTGTGGGAATTTTATTCCCTATTCCCTATTCCCTATTCCCTATTCCCTACTCCCTACTCCCTACTCCCTTTGCTTATGTATCAACAAACAGATCCACCCCGACCCCCGAAAGAAATCCTACCCACAATGTATGATCTACCTAGCGAAGAAAAGGAGGATTCAGGATTGCCAGATCAATACCATATTTGGCAAGCAGACTTACTGGAGAAAACGTTTTTCCCTCCCAATTATCCTAGAAACCAAATTCTTGTTGCTAGCGATCTGAATATTTACTACAATCTCAAACATCCTACTTGGTATAAGCGTCCCGATTGGTTTGCTGTCTTGGGAGTGGATCGTTTGTACGAACAAAGAGAATCCCGGTTGAGTTACGTGATCTGGCAGGAAGGAGTAACTCCTTTTATTGCCATCGAATTACTTTCTCCGAGTACACAGAAAGAAGACTTAGGAGAAGTTACGCCACAAGCCAACCAACCCCCAACTAAATGGGAAGTTTACGAACGGATGCTACGGATTCCCTATTACGTAGTCTTCAATGGTAATAGCAATAAACTGCGCTTGTTTGAGTTAGTGCGCAGCAGCTATCGGGAAGTGATTCTCAACGGTGACAAATTCTGGCTTCCAGAAATAGAATTAGGTTTAGGATTGTGGTCAGGAGACTATCAAGAGTTAAACCGACTTTGGTTGCGTTGGTACGATGCAGCCGAAAATTGGATTCCTACACCGGTTGAGAAAGAAAGACAGCTAGTTGAACAAGAACGTCAACGAGCTGAACGAGAACATCAACGTGCTGAACGTCTAGCAGCTCAATTGCGAGCAATGGGTGTAGAGCCAGAAGATTGAAATTTTAGGTAGGGTAGGTAGCGTAGGGTGGGCAAATAATGAGAGTTTGGCAATTTGATCAGTGATCTAGTCCATTTGCCCACCAAACACGATCAGGCGATCGCACTTCATTAACGCACTCTACAAGAGCTTTGATATCCCTGATATATTCGATTATTAATAAACGTAAATAGTTCAGGGTTTCGACATAGTGTTTCATTTTAGGATAATCAAAGTATTGTGAAAAATAC